>CALFSY010000057.1 GCA_937916365.1 uncultured Jannaschia sp.
TAGGGATCGCGCGCCCGTTCTTTACGCTTATGCGACGCACTGGGGCGTGCGGTGCGTTTGGGGTAATTTAAGGCGTGGGTCGTTTTGATGGGGGCGCAGGTCGGATGTGAGGCGCTGTTCAAGTGTGCGATGGGCGGGGGTGCCGCCTTTGGCAAACAGGTTGGCCAGCAGGCGCGGCATCCGCGCCACATCGGCATAGATCAACCCCGCTTGCGCGGCCCTGTTAAATTCTTGCGTGGTGGGATTGGTGTAATAGCCCGCCGCGGGATCACCGGTTTGGGGGCAGCGGCAGGTCGTGCCCTGGCGTTGCATTAGGGCGGTGTGATGGGTGAGCATATCAATCGCCCCGGGCACGGTGGCCAGATAAAGATCAAACACCGGTGTATGGGGCGTGAACGGCCGCTTGACCTGGTCAATCACCGCGCCGGCATCAATGCCCACCGCCATCTCATGCAACGTCATGCCATAGTGGGTCGCCCCATCCCAAAACGCAGGGTAAAGCGTCAACAACCCCTTATATTCCGGCAACAGGCCGCTGTGCATGTTCCAAAAAAAGCCCTGCTGCTGCATAAACGCCACCAACGGCGCCCGAAACACTTGCGAAAACCGAAACGACACCGCCCCCGCATACGCCGCCCCACAGGCCGCCACCTGTGCCGGAATATCGGCATGGTTGGGATCGCCGATCTCAACATACCCCACCCCATGGGTGGCCGCCAACCGCGCAGGCGACAGCGCCCGCAGATCGCGGGGGTCTTGGGCGTCAAGGCAGGGCAGGATGACGCGATCCAACAGGCCATTGTTAAACAGCTTAGAGAGGTCAGGGTGCGGCACACGCGGAGTGGTGTTGCGCCCATTGCGCCCGTTATAGATCACCGGATCATACCCTTGGGCAATCAGGCGCGGGATCACCCCATTGGCAATCAATACCCCAAACAGATCGTGATCCAAAAACACAAAAATCGGGCGGCGGTCAGCCATGGCCCACCTCCGGCGTGGTCGCAATGGTGTCCCAGGCCACATCAAACAACGCCCGAAAACTGCGGGCCAAGTCCTGATTGTAAATCACCACCACATGCACCATGTCATCGCCAAAGGTCAGCAGCGCCAACCGATCCCCATAGGCGTAAAACGATTGTTGCGTCCATAAATGGCGCGGCAACCACCGGTATTCGGCATGATTGGCGATCAACTGCGTATCGCCATGCCCGGCGGTAATCCGAAACGTCAGCGTGCCCATGATCGCTTCCATCCGGCGCCCGTGCATGTCCAGCCAATCGCGCCCCAACCATTTTAACCAATTTGTAGGCTTGGCATTGTGCAGGCGAATATCGCCGCCCATGGTTTTGGCGACCTCATAAACATCATTCATAAACGCGCGAAAGCCATCTTCACCGATATATTGATCGACCTTCAAATGCCGCGGTGAAATCCCACCGGTGGCCTGAAACATAATGCCCTGGGCCTCGTAGAAGGTTTGGAGCATATCCAACGTCACCGCACGGGGGTGATCGGTTTTTTGGGTTTCAATATCGGATATGGTTGTTTTGGCGATGCCGGTTGCACCCGAAACATCATCGAGAGTAAGCATTAAATCAGCGCGGGCAGCCCTTAATTGGCGCGGTAAAATCATAAAAGCCTATATTTATACGAATAAACAAAATAATTCCCTTTTATTAACCTTATTTTAATCATTTGTCAATATAAATTACGGTATATCGTATTTCTTACGGAATATAATATAAATATATTTTAATACATAACTGAATTAAGCATTAGAAAAAGGAGATTATTATTATGTTGGAT
>CALFSY010000058.1 GCA_937916365.1 uncultured Jannaschia sp.
TAACCCGCGATATAAGCGCCAGTTTTTCGGGAACGGAAACCCAATTCAACGTTGGATTGGGTTTGACTGTGCCGAATATTCCACGTTTGAATGTTCAGCTTGGTATATTGGATGTGACCGACAACACAAATCGACAGCAATTTGCGCTGTCGGTTGTGTATACCTTCTAACAAATATCACATTCATCACGGGGCGCGTCTGGCCACATGTATGGATAACTATGGAGATCGTAAAATGATTAAATCACTTAAAATCGCATCATTTGTGGTGGGTTCGGCGTTGTTTGCAACCTCTGCTATCGCAGGTCCGGCAAGCACGTTGACCCCCGGCGGCCCAGTGGCAAGTGTTATGCCATCGCCTTTGTTTGCATTTGCGACAACAACGTCCGAAGATTCGCAGGTTAGATTTTTTAATCCGCAGGTGCGCACAATCACCTCTATCACAACATCATCTAGGTATGGCGTTGCGTTTCTGTCGATTTATGAAAATGAACGATAGGGTTAAAATTTCCCACACCTAAAGTGCATTATCTAATATCTTGGTTTCTTATCACATGGGTTTTCCTACGGGTGAACATCTATTTATCCGGTGTTCATAAATTTCCTCTTTACCCAAGGTCCTAAAATCTCATATAGGAAACCTGCAGGTGGTCTGATCGAATCATATTACCCTGCATTTCGTCCAAGACGGCGGGTGGTGCTCTATGCCATAAATCCTACCTGAGACGGGATCAAACCGATGTAAGGCTATAGGTTCAACTGTTGAGCGCTTGGCAGGTTTGTTTCTGTTGTAACGGACCAAACCGCCGGAGCGATCCGGTAAACTTAAGCCCGGGGGAACCCTCCCAAAATTCGGAGAAAGTCTGTGGATAGAACCCAGAAAGAGAAAGTGGTCGCAGAGCTTGGCCAAATCTTTGAAAATTCTGGTGTTGTGGTGGTGGCCCATTACGAAGGTTTCACAGTTGCTGAAATGATGGCCTATGGCGAGGATCCGGTTGCCACGGCCAAAGCTGTGCAAGCATTTGTCAAAGAAAACGACAAACTTGACGTTATTGGCGGTTCTTTGGGGGGGCAGGTCATTGACCGTGAAGGCGTCGCGGCAGTGTCTAAAATGCCATCCCGTGAAGAAACGATTTCCACCATCGTTGGTATGCTTGGGGCGCCGGCCTCTGGCTTGGCCGGTGCGGTGGCGGCCCCTGCGGCAAACATTGCCGGGGCGTTGGGCGCGCCTGGGGGGGCCATCGCGGGCATTGTGCAAACCAAAGCAGCGGCTTAATAATGGCGGCAAACAACAAACAAAGACTTGGGAATGTGCCCCTTGTTTTTGGCAAAATCTACCTTAAATAAGGAAACCAACCAAAATGGCTGATATCGAAAAACTTGCAGAGGAAATCGTTGGTCTAACGTTGCTAGAGGCGCAGCAACTTAAAGACTTGTTGAAAGATAAATACGGCATCGAACCCGCCGCAGGGGGCGGTGTTATGATGGCAGGCCCCATGCCTGGTGGTGCCGGTGGTGAAGATGCGCCAGCAGTCGAAGAAAAAACGGAATTCGACGTTGTGTTGAAATCACCTGGCCCGCAAAAAATTAATGTTATCAAAGAGGTGCGTGCCATCACCGGTTTGGGTTTGAAAGAGGCCAAATCATTGGTTGAAGAGGGCGGTAAGGTGAAAGAGGGCATCGCGAAAGACGAAGCCGAAGATATAAAAGGTAAGCTAGAGGCAGCCGGTGCTGAGGTCGAGCTGGCTTAATCACAATCTAAGGCAACGTGTGCGTTGCCTGAATATATTATCCAACCTGGGTTCGGGCGTGTTCGAACCCAGGTTAAATTATCTTGGAAAAGACCTTGCGAAACAGGGTCTTTCCCTGGGTGAAATACAATAAGGGTCGGGAGCGCGTCACTGGGCCGACACGCACGAATAGATCCATATTCGCCCTTGTTTCAATGTGCGTGCGCGCCGATGCCCCGGCGGTCGCGTAGACACGGCAGAAACGAAAGGTGTGCTATCAAATGCCACAAACCCATGCAGGTCAAAAACGTATTCGCAAATTTTATGGTAAAATTCGTGAAGTTTTAGATATTCCAAATTTGATTGAAGTGCAAAAATCCTCTTACGACTTGTTCCTTCGTTCCGGTGACCACGATGAACCTTTGGATGGTGAAGGTTTGAAAGGTGTTTTTCAATCCGTATTTCCAATTAGGGATTTTAACGAAACCTCTGTTTTGGAATTCGTAAAATATGATTTAGAATCCCCAAAATTTGATGTTGAAGAATGCCAGCAGCGTGATTTAACCTACGCGGCCCCCTTAAAGGTTACGTTGCGGTTAATCGTGTTTGATGTCGATGAAGACACAGGCGCGAAATCCGTTAAAGATATTAAGGAACAAGACGTTTATATGGGTGATATGCCATTGATGACGCCCAATGGCACCTTTGTTATTAACGGTACGGAACGGGTAATCGTGAGCCAGATGCACCGATCGCCCGGCGTATTTTTTGACCATGACAAAGGCAAAACCCATTCATCGGGCCGGTTGTTGTTTACCTGCCGCATTATTCCTTACCGGGGCTCATGGTTGGATTTTGAATTCGACGCCAAGGATATTGTGTTCGCCCGTATCGATAGGCGCCGGAAATTGCCTGTTACCACGTTGCTTTATGCCCTTGGTCTTGACCAAGAAGGCATTATGCAAGCCTATTATGACACCGTTTCATACAAGATGGATGGTAACCGGGGTTGGGTTACAAAATTTTTCCCCGAACGTGTGCGGGGCACGCGGCCAACCTTTGATCTGGTTGACGCGGCAACGGGTGAGGTTATTGCCGAGGCGGGTAAAAAGGTCACGCCGCGGGCCGTAAAAAAACTTATCGATGATGGATCTGTGCCCGAACTTTTGGTGCCGTTTGATAATATCATCGGTTGCTTTGTCGCCAAAGACATCATCAACGAAGAAACCGGCGCCATTTATGTAGAGGCCGGTGATGAACTCACGTGGGAGGTTGACAAAGACGGCACAGTCACAGGCGGCACGTTAAAAGATCTGTTGGATGCAGGCATCACCGATATTCCGGTGTTAGACATCGATAACATTACCGTGGGGCCTTATATCCGCAACACCATGGCGACAGATAAAAACCTTAACCGCGACAGTGCGTTGATGGATATTTACCGTATCATGCGCCCGGGCGAGCCCCCAACGGTCGAGGCGGCATCGGCCTTGTTCGATCAATTATTTTTCGACAGCGAACGTTATGATCTATCTGCCGTGGGACGGGTCAAAATGAACATGCGTCTCGCGCTTGAGGCTGAGGATACCCAACGCACGCTGCGCAACGCAGACATCATTGCCTGTATCAAGGCGCTGGTTGAATTGCGCGATGGTCAGGGTGAGGTTGACGATATTGACCATTTGGGCAACCGCCGTGTGCGATCGGTGGGTGAATTGATGGAAAATCAATATCGCGTTGGGTTGCTGCGCATGGAGCGCGCGATCAAAGAGCGTATGTCATCTGTTGAAATTGACACCGTCATGCCGCAGGATTTAATTAACGCCAAACCGGCCGCTGCCGCAGTGCGTGAATTTTTTGGGTCATCCCAGCTTAGCCAATTTATGGACCAAACAAACCCGTTGTCCGAGGTCACCCATAAACGCCGGTTATCGGCCCTAGGCCCTGGTGGGTTGACCCGTGAACGTGCCGGGTTTGAGGTGCGCGATGTGCACCCCACCCACTATGGTCGCATGTGCCCGATCGAAACCCCCGAAGGCCCCAATATCGGGTTAATTAACAGTCTAGCGACGTTCGCGCGCGTGAACAAGTATGGCTTCATCGAAACGCCATACCGTAAGGTCAAGGCTGGGCAGGTGACCGATGACATCGTGTATATGTCCGCCACAGAAGAGATGCGCCATACCGTGGCCCAGGCAAACGCATCATTAAAAGAAAACGGCGAACTGGCCAATGATTTGGTTGCCGCGCGTAAGGCGGGTGAATACCCCCTGGCCCCTAAAAATGAAATCGACCTTATTGATGTAAGCCCCAAACAACTGGTGTCTGTGGCCGCGTCATTGATCCCCTTTTTGGAAAATGACGACGCAAACCGCGCCCTTATGGGATCAAACATGCAGCGTCAGGCGGTACCGTTGTTACAGATGGACGCGCCATTTGTTGGCACGGGTATCGAAAGCGTTGTTGCGAAAGACTCGGGTGCCGCGATCATGGCCAAACGTGGCGGTATCATCGACCAGGTCGATGCGCAGCGGATCGTTGTGCGCGCCACCGAAGATTTAGAGCTGGGCGATGCCGGCGTCGATATTTACCGACTGCGCAAATTCCAACGTTCAAACCAAAATACCTGTATCAATCAACGCCCGTTGGTAAAGGTTGGTGATCGTGTGCAAAAGGATGAGGTGCTTGCCGATGGTCCATCCACCGATATGGGGGAATTGGCGTTGGGTAAAAACGTGGTCGTCGCCTTTATGCCGTGGAACGGTTATAATTACGAAGATTCGATCCTGATTTCCGAACGTATTGTGCGCGATGATGTGTTTACTTCAATCCATATCGAAGAATTTGAAGTTGCTGCGCGCGACACCAAACTGGGCCCCGAAGAAATTACCCGCGACATTCCAAATGTTGGGGAGGAGGCGCTACGCAATCTTGATGAGGCGGGCATTGTTTACATCGGGGCCGAGGTGGCCCCAGGCGATATTTTGGTGGGTAAGATCACCCCAAAAGGCGAAAGCCCCAAAACACCCGAAGAAAAACTTTTGCGTGCTATTTTCGGTGAAAAAGCCTCGGACGTGCGCGATACCTCGCTGCGTTTGCCGCCGGGGGATTTCGGCACCGTGGTTGAGGTGCGTGTGTTCAACCGCCACGGCGTAGATAAAGACGAACGCGCGCTGCAAATCGAACGGGAGGAAGTCGAACGCCTTGCCCGCGACCGCGACGATGAATTGGCCATCCTAGAACGGAACATATACGCGCGGTTGAAATCGGTGATTTTGGGCAAAACTGCGGTCAAAGGCCCCAAAGGCGTTAAAGCACGGTCTACGATATCAGAGAATTTGCTCGAAACCTTATCGCGTGGGCAATGGTGGCAGTTGGCCTTGGGTGATGACAAAGACGCTGCGCAGGTTGAGGCATTGCACGAGCAATATGAGGCGCAAAAACGAACCTTGGATCACCGATTTGATGACAAGGTTGAAAAAGTTCGCCGTGGTGACGATTTGCCCCCCGGTGTGATGAAAATGGTCAAGGTGTTTATTGCGGTTAAACGCAAATTGCAGCCTGGCGATAAAATGGCGGGGCGTCATGGAAACAAAGGCGTAATTTCAAAAGTGGTGCCTATGGAAGATATGCCGTTTTTGGCTGATGGCACGCCTGTGGATTTCGTGTTGAATCCTTTGGGGGTTCCGAGCCGCATGAATGTTGGCCAAATCCTTGAAACCCATATGGGGTGGGCTGCGCGCGGTCTGGGATTAAAAATTGATGATGCGCTTGATGAATACCGTCGTTCGGGTGACATGACACCGGTGAAAGACGCCCTAAAAATCGCCTATGGCCCAGATGTCTATGACGATGCGTTTGGCGATATGGAAGATGTGCGCATGGTTGAGGCGGCCCTAAACGTCACATCCGGCGTGCCCATTGCAACCCCGGTGTTTGACGGGGCAAAAGAATCCGATGTCAACGACGCGTTGGTGCGCGCCGGGTTCAGCGAAAGCGGACAGTCCGATCTTTACGATGGTCGAACGGGCGAAAAATTTGCACGGCCTGTCACAGTGGGTGTGAAATATCTGTTGAAATTGCATCATTTGGTCGATGACAAAATTCATGCGCGGTCCACCGGACCCTATAGTTTGGTCACGCAGCAACCCCTTGGTGGTAAGGCACAATTCGGCGGGCAACGTTTTGGCGAGATGGAGGTTTGGGCGCTAGAGGCCTATGGTGCCGCCTATACTTTGCAAGAGATGCTCACAGTGAAATCTGACGATGTGGCCGGGCGAACCAAAGTGTATGAGGCAATCGTGAAGGGGGAAGACAATTTCGAGGCGGGCATTCCCGAAAGTTTCAATGTTTTGGTCAAAGAGGTGCGCGGCCTGGGCCTAAATATGGAACTTCTAGATGCTGAAGAAGAGGAATAGAAAATTCCTCTCTTCCCCTCATCAACCTCCATGGTCGCGGGCATGAAAAACATGGGCTCTAATCCCTAACATCATGTTTCGCATGTGTTTTATACGATTTAGGAAATGGCAATGAATCAAGAACTTACCCAAAACCCGTTCAACCCACTGGTTCCACCCAAAGCCTTTGATGAAATTAAGGTCAGCTTGGCCAGCCCCGAACGCATTTTGTCGTGGTCGTATGGTGAGGTCAAAAAACCCGAAACCATCAATTATCGCACGTTCAAACCGGAGCGTGACGGTTTGTTTTGTGCGCGCATTTTCGGACCAATCAAAGATTACGAATGCCTATGTGGCAAATACAAACGGATGAAATACCGTGGCGTTGTATGCGAAAAATGCGGTGTTGAAGTGACGCTGCAAAAGGTGCGGCGCGAACGGATGGGTCATATCGAATTGGCCGCCCCGGTGGCGCACATCTGGTTTTTGAAATCATTGCCCAGCCGCATCGGGTTGATGTTGGATATGACATTGCGTGATTTAGAGCGCATTTTATATTTTGAAAATTATGTGGTGATTGAACCCGGCTTAACCGACCTGACATATGGTCAGCTGATGTCGGAACAAGAATATATGGATGCCCAAGATGCCTATGGCATGGATGCGTTTCAGGCCAACATCGGGGCCGAGGCGATCCGCGAAATGCTGTCAAATATTGATTTAGAGGCCGAGGCAACAAAACTGCGCGAAGAACTTAAAGAAGCCACAGGCGAATTAAAGCCCAAGAAAATCATCAAACGCTTGAAAATCGTCGAAAGTTTCCTTGATTCAGGCAATCGCCCTGAATGGATGATATTAACAGTTGTTCCCGTAATCCCGCCGGAATTGCGCCCGTTGGTGCCGCTGGATGGGGGGCGGTTTGCTACATCTGATCTGAATGATTTGTATCGCCGCGTTATCAACCGTAACAATCGGTTAAAACGGCTGATCGAATTACGCGCCCCTGATATTATCGTCCGGAATGAAAAACGTATGCTACAGGAATCGGTGGATGCGTTGTTTGACAATGGGCGACGCGGGCGTGTTATCACCGGCACTAACAAACGGCCTTTGAAATCCTTGTCCGATATGTTGAAGGGCAAACAGGGCAGGTTCCGCCAAAACCTTTTGGGCAAGCGTGTGGATTTTTCCGGCCGGTCGGTCATTGTATCTGGCCCTGAGTTGAAGCTGCACCAATGCGGGTTGCCCAAAAAAATGGCTTTGGAATTATTCAAACCCTTCATCTATTCGCGGTTAGAGGCCAAGGGGCTTAGCTCTACCGTCAAACAGGCCAAAAAATTGGTCGAAAAAGAACGCCCTGAAGTTTGGGATATATTGGACGAGGTGATCCGCGAACATCCCGTTTTGTTGAATCGCGCGCCCACACTGCACCGTTTAGGAATCCAAGCATTTGAACCTATTTTGATCGAAGGTAAGGCGATACAGCTTCACCCGCTTGTCTGTTCGGCCTTTAACGCCGATTTTGATGGGGATCAAATGGCCGTGCATGTGCCTTTGAGCCTTGAAGCGCAGCTAGAAGCGCGGGTGTTGATGATGTCCACCAACAACGTGTTGTCGCCGGCCAACGGTGCGCCGATTATCGTGCCAAGCCAAGATATGATCCTTGGCCTTTATTACGTGACGTTGGAACGTGAAGGTATGCCAGGCGAAGGCATGATTTTTGCCTCGCAAGATGAGGTTGAACATGCCTTAAACGCGGGCGACGTGCATTTGCATGCCAAAATAACGGCACGCATCAAGCAAATTGATGACGAAGGTAACGAGGTTCTGAAGCGGTACCAAACCACAGTTGGCCGCCTGCGTTTGGGGGCGTTGCTGCCGCTTAATGCCAAGGCCCCGTTTGATTTGGTCAATCGCCTTTTGCGTAAGGGCGAGGTGCAGCAGGTGATTGATAACGTCTATCGTTATTGTGGTCAGAAAGAAACGGTCATTTTCTGTGATCGCGTCATGACAGTCGGTTTTCAAGAGGCGTTTAAGGCGGGCATCAGTTTCGGTAAGGACGACATGGTTATCCCCAACGCCAAATGGGACATTGTCGAAAACGTGCGTGATCAGGTCAAAGAATTCGAACAACAGTATATGGACGGCCTGATTACCCAAGGCGAAAAATACAACAAAGTCATCGACGCCTGGTCAAAATGTAACGATCAAGTCACCGACGCGATGATGGATACAATTTCTGCCAAACAGTTGGATGACACCGGTGCAGAGAAAGAGCCGAATTCCGTCTATATGATGGCGCATTCCAAAGCGCGCGGATCGGTCACCCAGATGAAACAGTTGGGTGCGATGCGTGGTTTGATGGCCAAACCCGATGGGTCAATCATCGAAACACCGATCATTTCAAACTTTAAGGAAGGTTTGACGGTGTTGGAATACTTCAATTCCACCCACGGGGCGCGCAAAGGGTTGTCCGACACCGCGCTTAAAACTGCGAATTCGGGTTATTTGACGCGGCGGTTGGTTGATGTGGCGCAAGATTGCATTGTGCGCATGGAAGACTGCGGCACCGAAAACACCATCACAGCCCAAGATGTTGTGCATGACGGCGAAATTGTTTCGTCTTTGGCGGAGCGGATTTTGGGGCGCACCGCGGGCGAGGATGTATTGGTGCCTGGTAGCGATGAAATAATCGTTGCAAAAGGCGAAGTGATCGGCGAACGTCGCGCCGATGCGATTACGGCCGCCGGTGTGCAGACTGTTGCAATCCGTTCCCCATTAACCTGTGAGGCCGAAGAAGGCGTGTGCGCGGCATGCTATGGCCGCGACTTGGCACGCGGCACAAGGGTCAACGTGGGTGAAGCCGTGGGCATCATCGCCGCCCAATCCATCGGGGAACCCGGCACACAGCTTACCATGCGGACCTTTCACATCGGCGGCGTGGCCCAAGGGGCGCAGCAATCGTTCCAAGAGGCTAATGTCGAAGGGACAGTTGCATTTTCCAATCCCAATCTGTTGACCAATCCGATGGGTGAACAGGTTGTGACGGGGCGCAACATGCAGATGTCGATAAGCGACGACCAAGGCGTAGAACGGGCGCATTTCAAGTTGGGCTATGGCACCAAGGTTCACGTGGCCGAGGGTACCAAGGTATCGCGCGGGGAACGTTTGTTTGAATGGGATCCCTACACCCTGCCGATAATTGCCGAAAAGGCAGGGCGGGTGAAATTTGTTGATCTGGTAAGCGGCGTTTCCGTGCGCGACGAAACCGATGATGCCACAGGCATGACACAGAAAATTGTCGTCGATTGGCAAACCGCATCACGGGGCAATGAATTGAAACCTGAAATCTTGATCCTAGGCGCAGATGGCGAACCTGTGCGCACCGGTCAGGGCACCCCCGTAACCTACCCAATGTCGGTGGATGCGATCCTATCAGTCGAAGATGGGCAAGATGTTCAGATCGGTGAAGTCGTGGCCCGTATCCCACGTGAGGGCGCAAAAACAAAGGACATTACCGGCGGTTTGCCCCGTGTGGCCGAATTGTTCGAGGCACGGCGCCCCAAAGACCACGCGATCATCGCAGAAATTGACGGGTATGTGAAATTCGGCCGCGATTTCAAAAACAAACGCCGCATTGCGATTGTTCCCGCCGATGAAAGCCTGGAACCCGTGGAATATATGGTGCCAAAGGGCAAACATATTCCGGTGGCCGAAGGCGATTTCATCCAAAAAGGCGATTACATCATGGACGGCAACCCCGCCCCCCACGATATTTTGCGTATCATGGGGATTGAGGCGTTGGCCAACTACCTCATTAATGAGGTGCAAGATGTTTACCGCCTACAAGGGGTGAAAATAAACGACAAACACATCGAAGTGATCGTGCGCCAAATGTTGCAGAAATGGGAAATCTTGGACAGTGGGGAAACCACCCTGCTTAAAGGCGAACATGTCGACAAGGCAGAATTTGATGAAATCAACGCCAAGGCCATTTCCGAAGGGCGCCGCCCGGCGGAGGGTGAGCCAATTCTGCTTGGGATTACGAAAGCATCATTGCAGACGCGATCGTTCATTTCCGCCGCATCGTTCCAGGAAACCACCCGCGTGTTGACCGAGGCCTCGGTGCAAGGAAAGCGTGATAAACTTTTGGGCCTAAAAGAAAATGTTATCGTGGGCCGTTTGATACCGGCAGGCACCGGCGGGGCCACACAACGCGTGCGCCGCATTGCGCAAGAACGCGATCAAGTTTTGATCGACGACGCCGCACAGGCCGAGGCCGAGGCGCTGGCCCTTGCCGCACCGGATGATTTCACGATGTCTGATTTCGGTCTGCCTGAGGCAATGGATATGACAGAGGACGCCGCAGAATAAGGCGCAATTTATCCATCGTATATGCAAACAAACGCCCCGCGATGACGTGGGGCGTTTTCTTTTGCAAATGCAAGATGGGTTGTGTTGACAGCCCCTCCAATTTCGCTTAACAGCCTGCTTGTCTGACCCAGAGATCTCTGCCCGGGGTTTATTTGGTCAATATAAAATTCAGTGGTTATGATCTGGGTTGTTTACATGCCTTGATCCTCTGAAACGCCGAACGCAACATCTTCCAGGTTGGAATAAGATGTATGCGATATTGGCGTTTGCGTGCGTTGCGCACGGGCCGCGCATAAGGATGACATGAGGAATAGGAAACCCTGATGCCAACAATTCAACAGTTGATCCGCAAACCGCGGCAGCCAAAGATAAAACGATCCAAGTCGCAGCATTTGGAAAACTGTCCGCAAAAACGCGGTGTGTGCACGCGCGTCTATACGACAACGCCGAAAAAACCAAACTCGGCCATGCGTAAAGTTGCCAAAGTGCGCCTGACCAATGGGTATGAGGTTATCAGCTATATTCCCGGCGAAAGCCATAATTTACAGGAACATTCCGTCGTATTAATCCGCGGTGGCCGGGTAAAAGATTTGCCAGGTGTGCGCTATCACATTTTGCGCGGCGTCTTAGATACCCAAGGCGTGAAAGATCGTAAACAACGCCGGTCAAAATATGGCGCCAAGCGCCCGAAATAAAACGAGGATTGATTTATGTCACGCCGTCACGCCGCCGAAAAACGCCAGGTTTTGCCAGACGCGAAATATGGTGATACCGTGCTTTCCAAATTCATGAATAATCTGATGATTGATGGCAAAAAATCAATCGCCGAACGGATCGTCTACAATGCATTTGATCGTGTTGAAGGGCGCCTAAAACGTGCCCCGGTTGAGGTGTTTCATGAGGCGCTTGATAATATAAAGCCCGCTGTTGAGGTGCGATCACGCCGCGTGGGGGGGGCGACATATCAGGTTCCGGTTGAGGTGCGGCCCGAACGGCGCGAGGCGTTGGCGATCCGCTGGTTAATCTCGGCCGCGCGGGGGCGTAACGAAAACACAATGGAAGAACGCCTTGCCGGGGAATTGGTTGATGCCCTTAACGCACGCGGTGCAGCGGTGAAAAAACGCGAAGACACCCACAAAATGGCCGACGCCAACAAAGCGTTCAGCCATTACCGATGGTAAACTGGGGCACAATCGTATGTTGAATGCATGGCCTGATATGCCACGCCAACCGGCCAACAAAGACAATAGCGCGCATTCCGCATGGTATGTGGCCCCCAAACTTTATAAACGGAGCTGAGGGTTGCCCCCTCAATCATAGGATTTTCCCCATGGCACGCGAATACCCTTTGGAACGCTACCGCAATTTCGGTATCATGGCGCACATTGACGCCGGAAAGACCACAACGACAGAACGTATTCTGTATTATACCGGTAAATCCCACAAGATTGGTGAAGTGCACGATGGGGCCGCCACCATGGATTGGATGGAACAGGAACAAGAACGCGGTATCACCATCACCAGTGCTGCGACCACAACCTTTTGGGAACGCACCGAAACGGGGCAAGACGCGCAAACCGAAAAGCATCGGTTTAACATCATCGACACGCCCGGCCACGTTGATTTCACGATTGAGGTCGAACGCTCCTTAGCGGTGCTTGACGGGGCAATCGCCCTATTGGATGCGAATGCAGGGGTGGAGCCCCAAACAGAAACAGTGTGGCGCCAGGCCGATCGGTATCAGGTGCCGCGCATGGTGTTTGTTAACAAGATGGATAAAATTGGCGCGGATTTTTTCAACTGTGTCAACATGATAAAGGAAAGAACTGGGGCAACCCCGGTGCCCGTCAATTTTCCCATCGGTGCGGAAGATAAACTTGAAGGTATCGTTGATCTGGTCACGATGGAAGAATGGACCTGGGCGGGAGAAGATCTTGGCGCATCATGGACGCGCCAACCCATTCGCGATGATCTGAAAGATTTGGCCGATGAATGGCGTTCCAACCTGATTGAAGCCGCCGTTGAACAAGATGATGACGCGATGGAGGCGTATCTAGAGGGCTCTGAGCCCGATGTGGACACCTTGCGCACGCTGATTCGCAAAGGCACGCTATCGCTTAGCTTTGTGCCGGTTCTGGGCGGATCGGCATTCAAAAACAAAGGTGTGCAACCCTTGCTGAACGCTGTGATTGATTATTTGCCCGGCCCACTCGATATTCCCGCATATATGGGATTTAGGCCCGGTGATGAAACGGAGGAACGCAATATCGCCCGCTCTGCGGATGATACGCAACCGTTTTCCGGCCTGGCGTTCAAAATCATGAACGATCCGTTCATGGGCACGTTGACCTTTACACGCATTTATTCAGGCACGTTGAACAAAGGGGCCTCGCTGCTCAATTCCACCAAAAATAAAAAAGAACGCATTGGGCGTATGGTCATGATGCATTCCAACAAACAAGAAGAAATTACCGAGGCCTTCGCCGGCGACATTATCGCCTTGGCCGGCCTGAAAGATACCACAACGGGCGATACGCTAACCGATGCGGCCCAACCCGTTGTTTTAGAAACGATGAGCTTTCCCGCCCCCGTGATCGAAATCGCGGTTGAACCTAAAACCAAGGGCGATCAGGAAAAAATGTCGATGGGTCTGCAACGCTTGGCGGCCGAGGATCCATCGTTTCGCGTTGAAACCGATATGGAATCTGGCCAAACCATTATGAAGGGGATGGGGGAGTTGCACCTTGATATTTTGGTGGATCGCCTCAAACGCGAATTCAAGGTCGAAGCCAATATCGGCGCCCCGCAGGTGGCCTATCGCGAAACCA
Organism: uncultured Jannaschia sp.; assembly: GCA_937916365.1. GTDB lineage: Bacteria > Pseudomonadota > Alphaproteobacteria > Rhodobacterales > Rhodobacteraceae > JANSYL01. Next base: position 13,329 of record CALFSY010000058.1, read on the forward strand.
TCAGCCACGCTGTGGAACACACTTATACCCATAAAAAACAATCGGGTGGCTCAGGTCAATTTGCCGAAGTCAAACTTGAAATCGCGCCAACCGACCCAGGCGAGGGGTATTCATTTGAATCCCGCATCGTTGGGGGGGCTGTGCCCAAGGAATATATCCCCGGTGTCGAAAAAGGCATCGACAGCGTAATGGATAGCGGCCCCTTGGCTGGGTTTCCAGTGATTGATTTTAAGGTCGCGCTGATCGACGGTAAATTCCACGATGTGGATTCGTCTGTTTTGGCCTTTGAAATTGCCGCCCGCATGGGGATGCGCGAGGGCCTGAAAAAGGCGGGCGCAAAACTGTTGGAACCCATCATGCGGGTCGAGGTTGTTACGCCCGATGAATACACCGGTGGCATTATCGGCGATCTTACCTCGCGCCGCGGTCAGGTTCAGGGTCAGGATACGCGCGGCAATGCCATCGCCATCAATGCATTTGTGCCATTGGCCAATATGTTTGGCTACATCAATACGTTGCGATCCATGTCTTCGGGCCGTGCACAATTCACGATGCAGTTTGACCATTATGAACCCGTGCCGCAAAACATTTCCGAGGAAATCCAAGCAAAATTCGCCTAATCACGCGGTTCATGCGTCGCCTCTCGGTGCTGTGTGTGGTCTATATATCTAGTTAAGGAGG
>CALFSY010000059.1 GCA_937916365.1 uncultured Jannaschia sp.
AAGAATCTCCAAAGTAAGACTTTGAAAAAATGTCGCAATTTATTTGGTGTTCGTCAATACACCCATAAATGGATGATGAATAAGTTCACATCAACCCACGGCGCACCAAATTTGCGCCGGCCAACACCAAAACAATCAACGTGATTTTTCGGAACACATCGGGGTTTAACCGATCGCTTAACCAAAACCCGGCGCGCATCCCCACCGCGGCGGGGATTAATAAGGCCGCAGAAAATGGTGCGGTGGTGGGGTTTAGTATCCCCGATTGCAAATGACCCGCCAAAAGGCTGATGGATCCAAGGCCGTAAACAACGCCTTGAACCAGCACATGCTTTGCTTTGGGTGTGTCAAGCGCGATAAGGTATAACACTGTGGGCGGGCCCCATGTGCCGGTCAAACCACCCAATCCCCCAGCCAGTAAACCGATACCCCAATCTGCCAAATGTCGTCTGGCAAGTGGAATATGAAATTTCAAACCCCACAGTTGGATCAATGACAATAACACCACGGGCACGCCTAAGATCAAATAAAATGTGCGCATGGGGATTATAGCGACAAACTGTGCGACAATTAAAATCATCACGCAAACGATGGTGATATAGCGCCAGTATTCTATCGTGGCGGCCTTAATATCGGCCCACGTAAACCGCGCAATCTGTAGCATGTTCGATAAAACCACTGGCAATACAATTCCTGCCACCGCGATCAAAGGATCAAGAAACAATGACAACCCCGAAATCATGATAAGGGGCAGCGCGAAACCAATCGCTCCTTTTACAAAACCCGCGGCAAGCGTTACACCACACGCCGCGATAAATGCCCAAAGTGGCATAAGATTTAATGTATCTTGCACCATAACCACTCTGTCTTAATCAGGGGCGCGTGCATGTTCCACAAAAATGCGCGGCTATATTCTAAAAAGCCTAGGCCATTGTTTTGATTAGGGGCAATCAAACACGTGTAACATCATCGCCGGCTTGCCTAACCAACATCGCCGCCAAACGATCCCGCGCATAGGGCAGGGGTTTGTTGCCCAGCGCAGGTGCCAGGTGATGCGTTAAAAAATGCCCTGTCACAGATAGGCCTTGCGCCACATCGCGCGGCATTGGCAATAACTTATGCGACCAAATCCCCGCCGCTGCGCGCGCCACCGCGCGCCCTGTGCGCGGGGATATATATGCCAAATCCTCTGTCGTGCCTGTCACCGCACATTGCCCCAGATCCAGCCCAAAGCCCGTTTCGTCAAGCAGGGCCATTTCCCAATCCACATAGGCCTGCGCCCATTTTGGGGCGCCTAGGCCGTCTAGTATCGCAAGGCTGTGGGCATATAACACAGGGTGGGCCTGCCGTTCCGGTAACGCGAACCGCAATAACGCGCACACAGCCGCAAGGCCGGCCAATGCAACGGCGTCGTGCATCACGTGCGCCGCACGCCCACGCATGGGTTCCACTGTATAGACCCCCATGTGCGAGTCTAACCGCGCGCGCCACGTTGCCTGAACCTGTGTGCCGGGTTGCAAAAACGGCGCTGATTTTCGCGATGCTCCGCCCCGTAAAACGCCCAAATGCCGCCCATGGTTTGCAGTAAACAGATCAAGGATCGCTGCCTGTTCACCATGCCGCCGTGTGCCCAAAAGAATGCCTTCTGCGTGCCATTCCATGGCGATCATCATCGGCCATTATTCGTAGATTGTCGAGATACCCCCGCCACATGCAGCACGTTTTGTCGCGATGGGGAAAGTATAAGGCGTGCCTGCGCGGAAACATCCCTTGTGACCACCGCCCAAGGGTGGCAGAGATTAAGCCATGACACACATGCACCATGTCCCCCCATCTTTTCCCACCTGGCAAGATGTCGCCGCCGATTTGGTGGCCACCGCCGCCGGGCGCGCACCTGCCGATCTGGTGATTACGCACGCAAACCTGGTGAACGTTCACACGCGCGAGGTTTTGCAAAGCTGGGGTGTGGCCGTGCGGCACGGCCGCTTTGCCTATGTTGGGCCGGATCCAAGCCATTGTATCGGTCCGATGACCGAGGTTGTGACGCTAAACAACTCTTATCTGATCCCTGGCTTGTGCGATGGGCACATGCACATCGAATCGGGCATGTTGACCCCGGCGGAATTTGCCCGCGCGGTCATTCCCCATGGCACCACGACGATGTTCACCGACCCACATGAGATTGCCAATGTATTCGGCCTGCGCGGTGTGCGGTTGATGCATGATGAAGCGTTAATGCAGCCCATCAACATCTACACACAAATGCCGTCATGCGCCCCATCGGCCCCAGGGTTGGAAACCACCGGCCATGAAATCGGCCCCGATGATGTGGTTCAGGCGATGGCGTGGCCCGGGATTATCGGATTGGGCGAGATGATGAATTTCCCCGGCGTGATCGGCGGCAGCCAACAGATGCTGGCCGAAATTGCCGTCACGCAGGCTGCGGGCAAAACCGTGGGCGGGCATTATGCCGCGCCGGATCTGGGGCCGGCCTTTCATGCTTATGCCGCCGGTGGACCCGCCGATGACCACGAAGGCGTGGCCGAGGTTGATGCAATCGCCCGTATGCGCCAAGGTATGCGCGCGATGATCCGCTTAGGCTCGGCCTGGTATGACATCAAGGCCCAGATTACCGCGATTACCGAACGGGGCCTTGACCCGCGCAACATGATTATCTGCACCGATGATTGCCATTCTGGCACGTTGGTGCATGACGGCCATGTCAACCGTGCGGTGCGCCACGCGATTGAATGTGGGTGTGACCCGTTGATCGCGCTTCAAATGGCCACGATTAACACCGCAACCCACTTCGGATTGGAGCGTGAGTTGGGCTCCATCGCCCCGGGGCGCCGGGCGGATATGATTGTCACCTCTGATCTGCGGGCTTTACCGATTGAAACGGTTTATGCGCGGGGTCAAAAGGTCGCTGAACATGGCGTGTGCCTTATGGATTGCCCGCATTTGGATTGGCCGTCTGACACCCGCGCCTCGGTCCATTTGGGTCGCACCCTAACGGCGCAAGATTTTGAAATCTCGGCACCCGATGGCGCGGTGCAGGTGACCGCCCGTGTGATTGGTGTGGTTGAAAATCAGGCCCCCACCCGGGCCTTAACAGCCACCTTACCCGTTCACGATGGCATTGTGCAGGGCCAAGGCGATGTGTGCCAAATCGCGTTGGTTGAGCGCCACCGCGCAACGGGCAGGGTGGTTAATGGGTTTGTATCTGGCTTTGGCTATCGCGGGGCTATGGCGATGGCGTCCACCGTGGCACACGATAGCCATCACATGATTACCGTGGGCACTGATCAGGCGCTGATGGCGCGTGCCTCGATGCGGTTGGCCGAGGTGGGTGGTGGTGTCACCGTATGGAAGGATGGGGCCGAGATTGCCTTGGTTGAACTGCCCATTGCGGGGTTAATGTCGGATCGCCCCGCCCCGGAGGTGGCCGCCAAAGCCCAAATGATGGTCGAGGCCATGGCCGCGTGTGGCTGCACGCTCAACAACGCATATATGCAACATACGCTGTTGGCGTTGGCGGTGATCCCCAGTTTGCGTATGTCCGATTTGGGGTTGGTTGATGTTGATCGTTTTGCGCTTACGGATTTGTTTGTGCAGGGTGGGGGCCAGGGTGCCGTATGAGCATTCGTATGAAACAGGTGCCGATTGAAACCCCTGACACCCCTGGGGTGAAAAATTTCACAAACGCGGCCGATGCCGTTTCTTACCTGGACACCCTTTATGATATTGCAACAGGGTTTTTGCGTGATCGGTTTTTATCATTGGCGTCCGGTGGTGCAGCGCCCGTTCGCTATCGGGCCTATTACCCCGAGGTGCGCCTATCAACCACATCACATGCCCAAGTGGACAGCCGCCTGGCCTTTGGTCATGTGGCAGAACCTGGAACATATGCCACAACTGTGACAAGGCCGGATTTGTTTCGCGCATATCTAACCCAACAAATCGACCTGTTGATCGAAAATCATGGTGTGCCCGTTTCCGTTGGCCCGTCATGCACGCCGATACCGCTGCATTTTTCGGTCTTGAATACCACCCATGCGCCGGCGCCGGGGGATGGAATGTTTGCATTTCCCTTGCGCGATGTATTCGATGTGCCCGATTTGCAAACCACGCACGACGATATTGTAAATGGATATGGGTATCGGCACGCGGATGGGGCCGGTGCCTTGGCGCCGTTTACCGCGCAGCGTGTTGATTATTCCCTTGCGCGGTTGACCCATTATACCGCAACCGCGCCAGAGCATTTTCAAAACCATGTTTTGTTTACGAATTATCAATTTTATATGGATGAGTTCGTTACCTTTGCGCGTCAGGCCTTGGGCGATCCGGCGCAGGGATATACCACGTTGGTGGGACCAGGAAATGATGTGATCGCAACCCCCGATCAATCATTCAAACCCATCGAAAAGCTGCCGCAGATGCCGACCTATCACCTAACCCGCCCTGGTGGGGCGGGCATTACCCTGGTCAACATCGGTATTGGCCCATCGAATGCTAAAACCGCAACGGATCATATTGCCGTTTTGCGCCCCCACGCATGGTTGATGGTGGGTCATTGTGCCGGGCTTCGCCATACACAGCGTTTGGGTGATTATGTGCTGGCCCATGCGTATCTGCGCGAAGATCGGGTGCTAGATGACGATGTGCCGGTTTGGGTGCCGATCCCACCCCTAGCCGAGGTGCAGATCGCCTTGGAACAGGCCGTGGCCGATATTTGCCAGGTTGCGGGGTTTGAGTTAAAACGCATCATGCGAACGGGCACTGTGGCCACAGTAGATAACCGCAACTGGGAATTGCGGGATCAATCGGGCCCTGTGCAACGGCTTAGCCAAAGCCGCGCAATCGCGCTGGATATGGAAAGTGCGACGATTGCCGCCAACGGATTTCGGTTTCGTGTGCCCTATGGCACGTTATTATGTGTGTCCGATAAACCACTACATGGGGAACTCAAACTGCCTGGTATGGCCTCAGAATTCTATAAAACGCAGGTCTCGCGCCATTTGCGGATCGGTATCCGGGCCATGGAAAAAATACGCGAAATGCCGTTGGAACGTTTGCACAGCCGTAAATTAAGATCGTTTGAGGAAACAGCGTTTCTTTAAGGTTTATACATACCTAATATATTTTCGTGCAATTTACCAATTCAAATTGTTGTATCGCCCTATCTAGTTCGGTTAGATTGGTTCAAATGTCTAAAAGATCATGAAGAAAGGGGAATATGTGCGCATGACACAGAAAGCCATAACCAAGACACAATTAATTGCCTTCCTGTCCGAAGAGATGGGCACTGATAAAAAAGCAGCAGGAAATGCCATTGATGCTCTGTCTGCCGTCATCAACCGAGAGGTTGCCGTCGGCAATGCCGTTACCTTACCCGGGGTTGGTAAATTCTATGTCCGTGAACGCCCTGAACGTATGGTGCGCAATCCCGCCACTGGCGAACAGATTAAGAAAGAGGCGGATAATCAGGTTAAGGTGACGATTGCAAAAGCACTTAAGGATGTTGTAAACACCTGATAATATGGAAAATTTATGTAAAAGGCCGCGACCCGCGCAAAGGTTGGCGGCCTTTTCTATTTGGCGATGTAATCCTTTGCATACGTGATTTATAAGGTGATCGGTGACGGTGCGCATTTGAAAAAACTGCACGCAATCGCTTGTTGCATGTAATCTAAAAGGTAGGGGAGTCGGATGGATCTGCGCGCGCTTTTTATGGGGCTTTCGTTTGCGCTGATCTGGTCATCTGCATTTACGTCCGCCCGTGTGATTGTTGAGGCCGCCCCACCCTTAACCGCGTTGGTGATTCGGTTTTTCCTGTCCGGGGGTTTGGGCATTATCGCGGCATGGATGTTTGGCCAATCGTGGCGCCTTACCCGTGGGCAATGGGTATCGGTATTGGTTTTCGGTATATGCCAAAACGCCCTTTACCTTGGGTTGAACTTTGTAGCGATGCAAACGGTTGAGGCCTCGTTGGCCGCGATTATCGCTTCGGCGATGCCTTTGTTGGTTGCGGTGGCAAACTGGACAATTTTTCAAGACCGCTTGGCCATGGGCGGCGTCGTTGGATTGGTGTTGGGATTCGCGGGGGTTGCGGCCATCATGGCGCAGCGGTTTGGCGGAGGCGCAGATGGTTTTGGCATCATGCTGTGTTTGATCGGGGTTGTGGCATTAACCATTGCTACGCTGGCGATGCGCGGGGCAACATTGGGCGTTAATCATGAAAACCTGTTGATGGTTGTGGGGTTACAAATGATTGTGGGCGCGATCGCCCTGGCCCCCATCGCGTTGATGTTTGAAACCTGGACGGTGACATGGTCACCCGCCTTTGTTGGCGCATTTGCCTATACAACGTTGATGCCGGGGTTGTTGGCAACATTTATTTGGTTTCGCTTGGTCGCGCGTATCGGCGCCACGCAGGCGGCGGTTTATCATTTCCTGAACCCGTTTTTCGGTGTGGCCATTGCCGTGGTTTTGTTGGATGAGGCCCTGGGCCCATTGGATATTTTTGGCGTCACCATCATCGCCATAGGGATTTGGCTGGTGCAGCGCGGGCGCCCATTGGCGGCTTAACGCGCGCCATCCTTCACGCAAATGTGGGGTGACAGGGGTGGCCCGCGTGCTGCATATGGGCATCATGGAAATAATCCTTGCATATGGCGCGGGTCTTTTGACCCTTATTAACCCGTGCGTTTTGCCGGTATTGCCCATCGTCCTGGCCGGTGCACTACAGGCCAGCCGCTGGGGCCCTTTGGCATTAGCCACGGGGATGGGGGTGGCTTTTGTTGGCCTTGGATTTGGGGTCATCGCCGCGGGCCATCTGGTGGGGTTGACCACGGATATGGTGGCACAGGCCGGTGCGGTGCTGATGATCGGGTTTGGGATCGTGTTGTTGGTGCCGCAATTTTCCGCGCGTTTTGCCACAGTAACGGCGGGCGTTTCGGCCAGTGCCGATCAAC
>CALFSY010000060.1 GCA_937916365.1 uncultured Jannaschia sp.
TCTCTCTTCGGAATGGATATATATTAGTTTACCCCATCTTGCCCCCTTGTCACGATTGACGCTTCCCCTTGCTTCGCGCTAGGTCGTGCGTGACTCTTTACCATTGTCCCACAATCCCAATTCTTAAGGATGCAAAACCATGGCAGATGTAACGCGCGAAAGCATGGATTATGATGTGGTGATCGTGGGGGCGGGGCCTGCGGGGTTGTCCGCCGCGATCCGCCTAAAACAACTGGACCCTGACTTAAACGTTGTGGTGTTGGAAAAGGGATCCGAGGTTGGGGCGCATATCCTGTCGGGCGCGGTGTTGGATCCATCGGGTCTGGACGCGCTGATCCCTGAATGGCGGGATATGGGCGTGCCGATCACAGTGCCGGTGACCGAAGATCAATTTTATATGTTGGGCGAAGGCGGGGCGATGCGTATCCCCAATTTGGTTATGCCGCCCCTTATGAACAATCACGGCAATTATATCGTATCGATGGGCAATGTGTGTCGTTGGATGGCCGAACATGCCGAAGGTTTAGGCGTTGAAATTTTCCCCGGTATGGCGTGTTCCGAATTGGTGTATGATGAAACCGGCGCTATCGCCGGGGTCGTGGCCGGCGAATTTGGCAAAAACCCCGATGGCACACAATCCGCCGCGTATGAACCCGGTATGGAATTGCGTGGCAAATATGTATTCCTGGGCGAAGGCGTGCGCGGATCGCTAACCAAAATGGTAATGGAAAATTACGATCTTTCCGCCGGTCGTGATCCCCAAAAATTCGGCCTAGGCATGAAAGAGATTTGGGAAATCGATCCTGAAAAACATAAACAAGGCCGGGTCATGCACACAATGGGGTGGCCATTGGGGCGCAATGCGGGCGGTGGATCGTTTATCTATCACTTGGATAATAATCAGGTTTACGTGGGCTTTGTTGTCCACCTAAACTATGAAAACCCTCACCTCTACCCTTATATGGAATTTCAGCGGTTCAAGCATCATCCGATGGTGGCCGATCTGTTAAAGGGCGGTAAACGTGTGGCCTATGGCGCACGCGCGATTTCCGAAGGTGGCTGGCAATCTATGCCGCGTGCTGTGGCGCCTGGGGTGGCGCTTCTTGGGTGTGGTGTGGGGTTGGTGAATGTGCCGCGTATCAAAGGCAATCATAACGCCATGTTATCGGGCAAAGCCGCCGCAGAAGCCGCGTATGATGCGATACGTGCGGGGCGGTCTAGGGATGAATTAACGGATTATGATACCGAACTGCGGGCCGGGCCCATCGGGCGTGATCTGCGGCCCGTGCGCAATGTCAAACCTTTATGGTCCAAACGCGGGCTAATGGGGGGATTGGCGTTGGGTGGCTTTGATATGTGGGTCAATTCAACACTGGGTGTTTCTGTATTTGGCACCATTGCCCATGGAAAATCCGACGCTGCGGCAACGGGAAAGGCAAAAGATTTCAAAGAAATCTCGTATCCCAAACCCGATGGCATTTTAAGTTTCGACCGCCTAACAAACGTCAGTTTTTCCATGACAAATCATTCAGAGTCACAGCCAACGCACCTAACCCTGCGCGACGAGACCGTGCCGATCGACATAAACTTACCCACCTACGCCGAACCGGCGCAACGATACTGTCCGGCGGGTGTTTACGAGGTCGTCACCGAAAACGACGCGCCGCCCCGGTTTGTCATAAATTTTCAAAACTGTGTGCATTGCAAAACCTGTGACATCAAAGATCCATCGCAAAACATTGTTTGGACAGTGCCTCAAGGCGGCGATGGGCCAAATTACCCCAATATGTAAGATAACATATGCGTGGGATGCCAGGCGCGCCTTGGCTTTGCATTGCTCTTTGCCGCCCGTGCGCATAACTTATCCTGCATATATTTTGTAAGAGAGGTTACAATGCCCAAAGCCATCGCGCGCACCCTTACGGCACTTGGCCTAACGTTGTGTATCGGTGCGGGTGTCGTGGCGCAGGAAATTATTCCCCCCGTGGCGGAACAGGGGCTGGCCGGTGCCTACCTAGCGGCCCGCGTGGCGGCCATTGATGGAAATCACCGTGTTGCCGCCGAATTTTTTGAACGCGCCCTTGCCGCCGATCCAGATAATGAAACCCTTATCACCAATGCGGTTTTTGCGCACGCAGCAATGGGTGAATGGGATCAAGCGGCGGAAATTGCCGCCCGCCTGCCCACCACGGCACAACAAGGGCGCGACATTGCGCAGTTGGCGTTGTTTGTCGATCTGGTGCGGCGGGGGGATTTGGCCGCCGCACGCACGGCGATTAACAATGGCGTGGGCGTCGGCGCGGTTATCGACGCTTTGGTAATTGGATGGCTGTATTTAGACAGTGGCGATATGCGCCGCGCCACCCAAACATTTCAACAAATCGTGGATAACGAAACCAACGCCAGTATCGCGCTAATTCATCTTGCGCTGCTGCGCGCCGCCGTCGGCGATTTCGAAGGGGCCAATACCATTTTGGCCGGTGATGAATTTGGCCCCGTTCCGATGACCACGCGCGTGGTGCGCGCGCGTGCCGAAATCCTGGCTCAACTTAATCAACAAGCCGAAGCTGCCGCGCTTTTGTCGCAATACATTGAAACCGTGCCATCCCCCGGTCTGTTGGCCTTAAAATCGCGGCTTGAAACGCAGATTGATCCAGACCCCTATGATTTTGTAGTCACACCTGAACAAGGCATTGCAGAGGTTTTTTTCACTATTGCCACCGCACTTGTGGGAGCAGAGGGTGGAGCAGCGGGCGCATTGCCCCTGCTATATGCTCAGGTGGCGCGGGGTATCGACCCCGATCACGCCGAGGCAACGATGTTTGCTGCTCAGATCTTGGAACAGGGTCGTCAATATCAACTTGCCGCTGAAACTTTTGCAGTGGTTGATCCAAGAGATGACGAATATGTTGCGGCCCAACTGGGCCGGGCAAATGCCCTGTTTGATGATGATGCAGAAACGGCGGCGATGGACATTCTGCGGGATTTGGCCGCCTTGCACCCCAATCAGGCGACAGTGCATTCGGCGCTGGGCGATATGTTGCGCCGCACCGAACAATGCGGCCAAGCAATTTCTGCCTATACCCGCGCGCTTGATTTGATGGATATCAACACGCGCGGGGCGTGGGGTTTGTTTTACACCCGCGCCATTTGTAACGAACGCGAAGGAAATTGGCCCCCTGCCGAGGCTGATTTTCGGATGGCCCTAACCCTAAACCCCGGTCAACCGAATGTATTGAATTACCTTGGATATTCCCTGGTTGAACAACGCCGCAATCTTGACGAGGCATTGGATATGATCGAACGCGCGGCGGAGGCACGGCCCAATTCGGGCTTTATCGCCGATTCGTTGGGGTGGGTATTCTATAGACTTGGCCGATTTGACGATGCGGTTGCCCCAATGGAACGCGCGGTCGAACTTGAACCCAATGATCCCATCATCAATGACCATCTGGGCGATGTGTATTGGATGGTGGGGCGCCGCCGCGAAGCCGAATTTCAATGGCGCCGCGCATTGAGTTTTGAACCCACCGCTGAGGACGCCACGCGCATCCGCCTGAAGCTAGACCTTGGATTGGATGCCGTTTTAGAAAACGAAGGTGGGGTTGGCGAAATTCAGTGAAGGTTTTTGCACCGGCTAAGGTCAATCTTGCGTTACACGTGACGGGGCGGCGGGCGGATGGGTATCATCTGCTTGATTCGTTGGTCGTGTTTGCCGATGTGGGCGATCATTTGTCAATTAATGCGGCGGACCGGTTAATGCTTCGTATCGCCGGACCATGTGCCCAAGGCGTGCCAAACGGTGCGGAAAATCTTATCTGGCGTGCGGCGCGGTTGCTTGATCCTGATCGTGGGGCGGCCATTGTTTTAGAAAAACATTTGCCCCATGCGGGGGGTGTCGGTGGCGGGTCCGCCGATGCCGCCGCGGCCTTGCGTGGATTATCTGCGGTATGGGGGATGGATCTGCCGGATACGGATGCGATCCTAAAACTTGGGGCGGATGTGCCGGCCTGTCTTTACGGGTGGCCATGCCGCATGTCTGGAATTGGAGGGCATATTGAAAATATCCCGCCCTTACCCCCGCTATGGATGGTGTTGGTAAATCCGTGCGTTACATTGCCAACGGGGGATGTTTTTGCGCGCATGTCCCATGCCGACAACCCCCCCATGCCATCCCCCCGATGGAAAGGTTTGGACGATTTTTTAACGTGGCTGCGCGTCACGCGGAATGATTTAACGGCCCCGGCCCGCGCGATCGTTCCAACGATTGATAAGGTTTTGGGGCATCTTACCGCGCAGGCAGGGTGTCTTTTATCGCGGATGACAGGATCGGGCGCCACATGTTTTGGCCTATTTGCCGACCTAGAAGCCGCGCAAATCGCGGCACAACATATACAACGTGCCGAACCATCGTGGTGGATGCGCGCTGCAAAAATTTTATGATGCGGGGCAAATCAAATGCCGCTGTTATGACAAACGCGCAACGGCATAATCCGCCAAATCCGCCAACATATATTTCAACGGATGATCGGGCAAAGTTTCCAGCGCGGCCATCGCATCGGCGGCCCACTGTGCCGCCTCTGCCCGTGTTTCATCAAGCGTGCCGTGATGGTGCAGCAGACGTAGTGCATGTGCCAGATCGTCGTCACGTTGATCACCTTTTTCGATTGTTCGGACCCAAAATGCGCGTTCGGCCGCATCGGCGCGGGCAATGGCCCGAATCATGGGCAGGGTTGGTTTGCGTTCGCGGAAATCATCCCCAATGTTCTTGCCCAACTGCCCCGACGTGCCCCCCCAATCCAGCAAATCATCGGCCATCTGAAACGCTATGCCTAGGCTGTTTCCATATCGGGCCAATGCGTTAACGTGATTGTCCGCCTGGTGTGCGATGACACCGCCTACCTCACACGCGGCTTTGAACAATGCAGCGGTTTTTCCGCGAATCACCTGTAGATAGGTTTCTTCGGTCGTGGATACATTCATCGCGGCGCTAAGCTGCAATACCTCGCCCTCGGCGATGACAGCAGCGGCGTTCGATAAAATGTCTAAAACCTGCAACGATTTGGTTTCAACCATCAACTGAAACGCCCGCGCGAACAGATAATCACCCACCAAAATACTAGATTTATTGTCCCACAACAGGTTTGCCGTGGGCCGCCCGCGTCGTCGTTTGCTTTCGTCAACCACATCATCGTGCAGCAGCGTTGCGGTATGGATAAATTCCACCGTCGCGGCCAATTTTTGGTGATCTTCCCCGTCATAGCCGCACATCCGTGCCACCGCCAGGGTTAGCATGGGCCGGACACGTTTGCCGCCTGCATTCACCAAATGGGCCGTCACCTCTGGAATACGGGGCGCGTGGTCTGAGGCCATGCGCGCCCGGATCAAATCGCGCACGGCCTGCAAATCATCGGTCAAATACGCGCTTATTTGATCGTGCGGTTTCATGGCGGGTGCATCCATGGTCATGGCGCACCCCTTTCCCACACCTCGACAACCACGCGCGTGCATCTTACACCTGATTCTATGCAAGAGATATTGCGCAGTAATGATCCCACCATTGTCGCCTTTGCTTTGGCCCTATTGTCCGGCGAAGACATAGAGGTGTTTGAAATGGACGTCCACATGAGCGTTTTAGAAGGCTCCATCGGCATTTTACCGCGCCGTTTGATGGTGGCCCGCGCCGATGCTTTTCGCGCGCGCGCCATTTTACGTGACAATGATCTGCCGGTTTCGGGGTGATCGGGGACCAAGGGGTGTTTGATGAACGCGCGCTGACACATGACGCCTTTCTAAATGGTAAAATTCGGGTGTGGCAACCAAGTAGCGGATACCGCGCGGGAACCGACGCGGTGTTTCTAGCCGCCGCCGTGCCCGTGCATTCGGGGCAGGATGTTTTGGAATTGGGCTGTGGTGTAGGGGTGGCGGCACTGTGCCTGGCTACACGTGTGCCCGGTGTGCGCGTGATCGGGGTGGAACGGCAATCGGCCTATGCCGCACTTGCCCAAAAAAATGCAGATGAATTACAATTACCAGTTTCGGTTGTGACCGCCGATTTGGGGCATTTGCCGCCCGTTTTGCGCGCGCAATCGTTTCACCATGTCATGGCGAACCCGCCCTTTTTCAAATCCGGGCACGGCACGAATGCCCGCGATTCTGGGCGCAACGCCGCCCTGCGTGAGGGGGAAGATACACCACTACACACTTGGATTACGACGGCGCGCGCCCGTTTACACCCCAAAGGGTGGCTAACCCTAATTCAAAGTATCGATAGATTGCCCGATTGTGTTGCTGCCTGTGCCGAGGGGTTTGGCAGTATGTCGATTTTGCCGATCGCGCCCCGCCCCGGCCATATGCCGGGGCGTTTCATATTACGCGCACGTAAGGGGGCGAGCGGACCATTTCGTTTGTTGCCGCCGGTGACGCTCCATCGCGCGGCGCATCATGGCGGGGTGCGGGATGATTTTTCGCCCATCGCCCGGGCCGTTTTGCGCGATGGGCACCCACTGTCTTGGGAATAGTTAAAATCATCGCCCCTAAATCATTCTATCGTTTTCCACCACAATCAGGGGCGTGACAGCGCGCAAATTTTATGCTGGACTTTCACAACAACATATCAATGAAAAAATTAGGAGGATAACCATGTCCCTGACCACCCATCTTGCAGAGTTGAGGAAAAAGCACGCCCTACTTGCCGCCAAGGTAGAAGAGGCGCAACGCAACCCTAGCGTAGATACCCTTGTGATTCGGGACATGAAGAAACAAAAATTACGCCTCAAACAAGAAATCGAAAGGCTTGATCGTTAAAGCGGCGGTATATTTCGTCTACGCCCATGCCTATTGTGTGGGCGCCTTGCTTTGCGGGAAATGGGTATCGGGTTTGTGCAAATGGCTATGGTCACGTCAATGTGGGTGACCCATTTAAGATCTCGAACACACAACCCCGGAGGCAAGGCATGTATTATTTCGGAGCTGATGCAAAAACCCGCGCCTATATTGAGGCCGCACAACGCGAACGGGCCAAGTTTTTGGCAGGTATGTGGGCCGCAGTGTTCGGGCGGCAGGGTCATACAACGTAAAGCCACATTGTTTTAAGGGATTTATTTTAATCCGTTTCCCACAGGGCCGGGATTTTCCCGGCCCTGTGGGGTTCAAAAAGGTTTAGGCAAAAAACTGTGCCCCGTTGGCCGAAATCGTTGATCCATTGATGAACCCCGCGTTGTCAGCGGCCAAAAACACCACACATCGTGCAATTTCTTCGGGTTCGCCCAACCGGCCCGCCGGAATTTGGGGCAGGATTTTGGTGTTCAAAACATCCTCGGGGATGGCGCGAACCATTTCGGTGCCGATATAGCCCGGGCAAATGGCATTGGCGGTGATATTTTTACGCGCCCCTTCCTGTGCTAGGGATCGGATAATGCCCAAATCGCCCGCTTTGGTGGCCGCATAGTTGACTTGTCCCGCCTGGCCTTTTGCCCGTTGATGGATGAAATCACAA
>CALFSY010000061.1 GCA_937916365.1 uncultured Jannaschia sp.
GCTAGGCGTAGTATCCAAAACACCCTCAGCGCCAGACCCACCCGCCACCGCGCCAGCATCGGCCGCAGACGCCCCAGAAAAATCACCCAAAATACCACTCATGGCAATGGCTTCAAAGGCTGTGATGATGTTAAAGGCGAAGCAACAACAGAATCACAATCAGATGAAGGCGAGGGCGAAGGGGATGAAAACGCTGCCAACGGCACATTATCCCCCAACGGCGACGGCGGCATCGCCCCCAAAACACCCACATCAAGACCCCGCAAAACACCCAAAACCTCACAATCACTCGAAAGAATATCACCCCAATCCTCTAAATCACGCAACACACAATAAACAAAATCAGGTTCTAGGTTACTCATCTCACCCGCACCATAATATATTCTATATCAAAAACTTATAAATAGAATCCTTAAATAATTAGTCTTTGCATTTCATCTCCGGCACGTTCTGGTCATGCGATTATCATTGAGTGGTCACGATCGAGCGCGGCCATGGGACAGATAGGGTATCCAGGGTGCAGACTGGTGACCGGTTAAGGCGCGCCTCGGCGTAAGTGGCGCGCATCAGATTTGTTTATAAATCCCAACATCTACCATGGTGTTGCATTCGCTATAGCCGGGCATGGGGTTTCGATGCCTGTTACCAAAACACACAAATGCGAATATGAAAATAACCTCTCATCTTGCACAATGCCATTTGTCCGTGTCTAAGGGATGACTAAATACCAAAGTAGGGTCGCGTCATTGAACAACGTGAAAATCAAAGGCGGCTAGGGCAAGACAGAGAGGCAAATGTGATCGGTATTGTGATCGTTGCCCACGGCGCGTTGGCGCCGGAACTCAAACGTGCAACGGAACATGTGGTGGGCCATCAAAAGGGTATGGTTGCGATTTCAGTTGGCGCGGATGATGATCGCGACTATCGGACGCAGGATATTTGTAATGCAGCCGATCAAGTTGATACCGGGCATGGCGTTGTTGTCGTGACTGATATTTACGGTGGGTCGCCTTCTAACCTAAGCCTGCGCGCATGTCAGAACAAGAATCGTAAAATCCTGACGGGTGTGAACCTGCCAATGCTTATCAAACTTACAAAATGTAGGCACCTTTCGATTGAAAAAGCGGTTTCACATGCCGAAGACGCGGGGCGGCGTTATATCACCAGCTTTGACGGCGCACACAAATGAAAGACAGTCCCGCGATACGTAGGTTAGAGATTGTAAACATCAAGGGCCTACACGCCCGTGCCGCCGCGCGATTTGTCGAAGTTGTCGAACAATACGACGCCACCGCGACTGTAAGGCGCGATGGGTTATGTGCCGCGGGGGATTCGATCATGGGACTTTTGATGTTGGCGGCCTCACAGGGAACCTTTATTGACGTTGAAACACGTGGCCCCAATGCAGAAAATTTGGCCGATGCGTTGAGTGAACTGGTGCAAAACCGATTCGGGGAAGAGGCGTGAATGGGATCAGGAATCAAAACCGCAATGAACCGAATGGGGAAAAGGCGCATCGCCGATGCGAGTGCGCGCGACGTGTCTGCGCCACGGCCTACATTGTTGCCCGGGCGCGAACGTGTCTATGATCGGCGCAGCCTGACTTATGCCAATTCTTTCACAAATCCTTGGACACGCCATACAATCAAAGCCATCGAATGGCTGACCGGTAAGATTACAATTATCCGCCGTGTTCGCGAATTTGAGAGAATGGGCGATATTAGGGGGCAAGCGTTCTGGCCCGCCACAATGCAGGTGATGGGGATCGACTTACAAACCCCCGCCCACCAATTAGACCGTATTCCCAACACAGGCCCGGTGATTTTTGTGGCCAACCATCCCCACGGGCTTGTTGACGGTATGATCTTGGCAGATTTGATCGGGCGACGCCGCCCCGATTACCGCATTCTCACCCGCGCACTGCTGACAGGGTTAGACGAAAGCGCAGCCAGTTATATGATCCCTGTGCCATTTCCACATGAACCCAATGCACAGGAAAAAATGTTGCAAATGCGGGCCGCTGCCATGGCGCATTTGGACCAAAAAGGATTGATTGCCCTGTTTCCCTCGGGCGTTGTGGCGGCGTCAAAAACCATGTTCGGCCCCGCGGTGGAAGAAGAATGGAATGTTTTCACCGCAAAAATGATTCGAACATCCGGCGCAACAATCGTGCCGTGTTTTTTCACAGGGTCAAATTCGCGGTGGTATCAAATCGCCAACCGAATATCACCAATTCTGCGCCAAGGGTTGTTGATACATGAGGTGGCGCATGCCTTTGACAAACCCCAAGCCCCAATTATCGGAAAACCAATCCTACCCGATGAATGGGTTGAACGGATCAAAAAACCGCGTGAATTCATGGCATGGCTGCGTGAACGCACCCTAGCATTAAAGGATGATCCCGATCGAGGATAATATGAGTTTTGTATCCGGTGCTATCCGAATGATTTTCTAAACCTGTGACGACAGGGATATATGCCCAAAGCTATGGCTGTTGGACAGAGTCAAGTGGTTGTGAATTTGGGGCCGTTGTGGTGGTGCCGGAAACCAAATCACCACTGTCCCATTCCCCACGGGCGATCGTGCCATCGGCATATCGTATCGTTCCATTTCCGTGACGCTGACCATTCAAAAACCGGCCCTCATAGACATCCCCGTTAGGATAGGTGGCAATCCCGAATCCATTGATTTCATCATCGGTCCATTCGCCAATGTATGAAAACCCGTCGGGCATGGTTAAACGCCCCTGACCTTCACGTTCGCCCACAGAAAACGAACCGTCATAAATCGTGCCATCGGCATAGGTGAACATACCCAGCCCATGGCGCAGGCCGTCTTCCCACTGTCCTTCGTATCGATACCCGTCGGGGTGGGTCATGACACCATGACCATGTTGGCGTGCGTTCAGAAACTGACCCTCATATGTTAATCCGTTGGCATATTGTGCAATACCTTCGCCCTCTATAACACCGTCGACCCATTCACCGCCATATGATGCACCGGTGGGATACGTGATTGTGCCCCTGCCGTGGGCAAGATCGTTCAAAAAATATCCCACATAAACCGCCCCGTCGGGATAGGTTGCCTCACCCCGGCCCGAAATTCGGCCATCGCGCCATTCCCCCACATAGGTATACCCGTCAATGCCCATAAAGGTGCCCTGCCCTTCGCGGCGATCATCGTTGAAATTACCACGATAGAAATCACCATTGGCATAACGCATTGTGCCTTCGCCCTGGCGCTCTCCCTGGGAAAGGGGGCCCTCATAAACGTCGCCATTGGGCTGTGTCAGAACACCCTCGCCATCAATTTGATCTTCTGACCACTGGCCTTCGTAGATCATGCCATCGGCCATTTCGAGTCGGCCAAACCCTTCGCGGTGATCTGTGGCTAACGCACCGACATAAACCGCCCCATCGGGATACGTGATGGTGCCTTGCCCATGTTTTTGCCCATTTTGCCATTCGCCGTCATACCGGTATCCATTGGGGCCGATCATTACACCGGTTCCGTGGTGCAAGGCGTCAAGAAATGTGCCCTGATACGTCACACCATTGGAATAAACCGCCATTCCTGCGCCATGGATCCGGCCTTCGGCCCAATCCCCATCATAGGTGGACCCATCGGCGAATCGGATCTGCCCCTGCCCGTGGGGTTTGCCGGCGACAAATCCCCCCTCATAAACCGATCCATCGGGGAACGTTGCGCGACCTTGGCCATGAATTTCACCATTGACCCATGCACCAACATATTCATACCCATTAGGCAACCGATACGCGCCCTGCCCATGGCGCGCACCACCCTGAAATTCACCTTCGTAAATTCCGCCATTATCGTATTGTTGGATGTCGACGCGCACGTCATCTTGCGCCCATGCCGCCGCCAGCCCCGCACATAACAGGGCAACACCCCCCAAAATTATCCGTTGCACTATTTACCCCAAATCGGAGACGTATAATTATATATATCAAACGTAAAGAACCACTTTAAGTCGCGCAACGCTTTTTACAAATGAAAAATCATTTTAACCTTGTTAGACTATATCTTACACTATGTCATAATCTTAGATTGAAACTTAAAAACATTTTCGGGGCCGGTCACACCCAAAGAAAACCACCGGGGAACTACAATTTCGTGATGATGGATGCGAATAATCGTAAATCAGGTGCTTGGCGTGTTGATGTTGGTTACCCCATATCCGTGCAATAAGTCCCGATTTTTAGAATGTCACACAATGATGAGGGGGCGATCATGTATGCAGCGATCAAGGTGGTCATTATTACCGAAAGTTCAATCTTGGACGGGATTGCCGACATCTTGGAACAAAACGGGGCCACAGGCTATACCACCACCCCTGCTGGTGGTAAGGGCAGCCGCGGCAAACGCCGTATTGACCGCAGCGCACAGGTGGCCGGTATCCTTGAAAACATAAAAGTTGAAACAATCGTTAGCGATATGGCCACGGCCGAAAAAATCACAGACGCCGTTGTGACCACCTATTTCGATGATTATTCCGGCATCACATACACCCAACCGGTGGAAATTTTACGCCCAGGAAAATTCCATGTTTAAGGGCACTTTTGTGCAATCATACCTTTTGTTGAGGCCTTAAAACACAAGCCCCGCCAACGCTATGAACAATGGGATACAGACGCCAATGGCGATCGGTGTGCCAACACTGGTGGATGCGCCAATATACGCAGCGGGATTGGCACTGGGAATGCCGCCGCGCAACGTTGGCGGCCCGGAAATATCAGAGGACGACGCAGCCAAAGCTGCCAATAATACAATCCCCCCTGGGCTAAATCCTGTGGCCAAGTGAATCAAATACCCCAAACCAAACGCCACAAGCCCATGTGTAATTGGGGCAAGTGCGGCATACACTGCATACCATTGGGCCACCCGGCGCAATTCATTCAAACGTTGCCAGGCCTCTATCCCCATAATCAACATCAACACCGATAGCAGACCCCGAAATAACGGGTCGTAGAATGTGTCAAACACATGCTCTGGCCGGGTGACTAAGCCCAAAACTAACCCCAACAACAACGCCGACAACGCCGCGCCCTGCAAACTTTCTTTGATAACCCTCCATATGCCGGGCGTCTTTCGTGCCTGTTTTTCGGCGTCTTTGTCATTGGAAATCCGCGCCATAACAATAGCCAACACCAGGGCTGGAATATCCATAAACGGATACAACGCAGGCACCCAAGCCTCGTAAACGATGCCCTCTTGTTCCAACATGACCATCGCCGCGCCCAGGGTTGAGGCACTGACCGCGCCAAATAGGCCCGCCGTTGCGATAGCATCATCGCGTTTAATTTGCGGCAAACGGGCCAATGTGGCCAATCCCAAAACAACAATGCCTGCCCCAATCCCCATCGCGGCCAGGATCGGTAAAATCATATCGACCAGGTTTGCCTGGCGCACCTCCATCCCTGCGTTTAGGCCGATGCGCATCAAAAGCATAAACACCGCAAATTTATAAATCGCATCAGGAATTTGCAGCTTTGACCCCGATGCCGCTAGGGCCAAACCACCAATCAAAAATGCCAATGTGGGGGATTGAAATTGCCCTAACACACGCCCCAAAAAGTCGATAAATATCTCCATGTTTAACGCCTTTGGTATTTTGGGGTGGGGTTGTTTGCGACCAATTCACGTGCCTATATAAACTTTGTCCGATGGGCGCAAACCCCTTAGCCCTGGCTTTGGGTGCGGGTTTATTATCGCCTTTCCAATCCGGGCAAAATCGACTACATGTGCGACTATCTGAAACGTGACGCTTTGACCCCTGGCGTGATGCGCAGGATGTGGGGTCGGCGGCAATGGGGCCGTCATAGAAAATGGGAACGCGGGGACAATCCCACATGCGTTCTCTTACAGGACATAATTGATGTTTAAGATAACAACGAAAAGCATGCAGTGGGGCGAAGAAACGCTAACACTGGAAACGGGGCGTGTGGCCCGG
Organism: uncultured Jannaschia sp.; assembly: GCA_937916365.1. Lineage (GTDB taxonomy): Bacteria > Pseudomonadota > Alphaproteobacteria > Rhodobacterales > Rhodobacteraceae > JANSYL01. The sequence continues at coordinate 5,972 of CALFSY010000061.1, forward strand.
CAGGCAGATGGATCTGTGATTGCAACACTGGGCGAAACCAGTGTTATGGCCAACGTTACCTTTGCCAAATCCGTTAAAGAGGGGCAAGATTTCTTTCCCTTAACCGTTCATTACCAAGAAAAATATTATGCCGCTGGTAAAATCCCCGGCGGTTTTTTTAAGCGTGAAGCACGGCCAAGCGAACACGAAACCTTAACCGCGCGTTTGATTGATCGCCCCATGCGGCCATTGTTCGTCGAAGGGTTTAAGAACGAGGTTTTGGTGATGTGTACGGTGTTAAGCCATGACACAGTTAACGCGCCCGATATTGTTGCAATGATCGCCGCCTCTGCTGCGCTAACAATTTCTGGTGTGCCGTTCCAAGGCCCCGTTGCAGGGTGCCGCGTTGGGTTTGTAGGCGGGCAATATGTTTTGAACCCTGCCATTGACGATATGGAAAACCTACGCACAAAACCGGAACAACGGTTGGATTTGGTGGTTGCGGGCACGCAATCGGCCGTGATGATGGTCGAATCGGAAGCCTACGAATTGTCCGAGGCTGAAATGCTGGGCGCGGTTACATTTGCACATGCACAAATTCAGGCGGTGATCGACCTTATCATCGCCTTGGCCGAAGATACCGCTAAAGAACCCTTCGCGTTTCAGGCCCCCGATTATTCGGCACTTTACGATGCTGTGCAGGCGGCGGGCGAAACCCCGATGCGGGCAGCCTACGCAATTCTTGATAAACAGGAACGCCAGGCTGCCGTGGCCGCCGCACGCGATGGAATCAAAGCATCGCTTACCGAAGATCAGTTGGGCGATGCAAACCTGGACGCGGCGTTGAAAAAGCTGGAATCAAAGGTTCTTCGGTCGGATGTGGTGCAAAATGGGCGCCGAATTGATGGCCGCGCTTTGGATCAGGTGCGCCCTATCGACGCGCAAACCTCTGTCTTGCCACGCACCCATGGATCGGCCCTTTTCACGCGCGGCGAAACCCAGGCCCTGGCGATCACCACATTGGGCACGGGGGATGACGAACAAATGATCGACACCTTGCAAGGCACGTCGCGGTCAAATTTCCTGCTGCATTATAACTTTCCCCCATTTTCGGTGGGCGAAGCAGGGCGCGTTGGCCCGCCGGGACGCCGCGAAATCGGGCATGGGAAACTGGCCTGGCGCGCGTTGCAGGCTGTTTTACCCACCCCTACGGATTTTCCTTACACCATCCGCGTGGTGTCGGAAATCACAGAATCCAACGGATCATCATCAATGGCCTCTGTCTGTGGGGGGGCATTGTCGATGATGGATGCAGGTGTGCCGTTAAAAGCACCGGTTGCCGGGGTTGCCATGGGTCTGGTTTTAGAAGACGGCGGAGCCTACGGCATTTTAACCGACATCTTAGGGGATGAAGATCACCTGGGCGATATGGATTTCAAGGTCGCCGGCACCGAACATGGAATCACGTCATTGCAAATGGATATAAAGGTTGCGGGGATCACCCCTGAAATCATGGAAAAGGCCCT
>CALFSY010000062.1 GCA_937916365.1 uncultured Jannaschia sp.
CAAGAGTATATCGAATTTGTTCAAGATGTGCGCCACAGCCCGGAAATGACGGAAATTCAAACCAACGTCCCCGCCGAAGATTTGCGCGCCGCCGCGCGTCTGTATGCCACCGGTGGGAATGGGGCGATCTATTATGGCCTTGGCGTGACGGAACATTCCCAAGGGTCCACCACCGTGATGGGCATTGCCAATCTGGCGATGTTGACCGGCAACATCGGCCGCAAAGGTGTGGGGGTAAACCCACTTCGCGGGCAAAACAACGTGCAAGGGTCGTGTGATATGGGGTCGTTCCCCCACGAATTGCCAGGGTATCGCCATGTGAAAAACGCCGATGTGCGCGAAATCTTTGAATCCGCTTGGGGTGTGACCATTGACCCCGAACCGGGTTTGCGCATCCCCAACATGCTGGATGCGGCGGTTTCGGGCACGTTCAAGGGACTCTATTGCCAGGGTGAAGATATTTTGCAATCGGATCCTGACACCAAACACGTGGCCGCGGGGCTGGCGGCGATGGAGTGTGTCATTGTCCACGACCTATTCTTGAACGAAACCGCCAATTACGCCCATGTGTTTTTACCAGGGTCGACGTTTTTGGAAAAAGACGGCACCTTTACCAATGCCGAACGCCGCATCAACCGCGTGCGCAAGGTGATGGCCCCCAAAAATGGGTATGAAGATTGGCAGGTTACACAACTGTTGGCCAACGCCATGGGGGCAGGGTGGCATTATACCCACCCTAGCCAGATTATGGATGAAATCGCCGCCACTACGCCCGGCTTTGCCAATGTCGATTACGCAATGTTGGAAGAGCGTGGATCGGTCCAATGGCCGTGTAACGATGCCGCGCCCGATGGATCCCCCATCATGCATGTGGACGGCTTTGTGCGCGGCAAGGGGCGGTTTATGATTACCGAATACGTGGCCACGGACGAACGCACCGGTCCGCGCTTTCCCTTGCTGCTGACCACGGGGCGGATTTTGAGCCAGTATAACGTTGGCGCGCAAACGCGGCGCACCGATAATGTGGTGTGGCATGACGAAGATCTTTTGGAAATCCATCCCCATGATGCCGAACAACGCGGCATTGCCGAGGGCGCGTGGGTTAAACTGGCCAGCCGGGCGGGCGAAACCACCCTGCGCGCAACCCTGACCGATCGCGTGGCCCCGGGCGTGGTGTATACCACGTTTCACCACCCTGATACGCAGGCCAATGTGATTACCACCGACTATTCGGATTGGGCTACCAACTGCCCCGAATATAAAGTCACGGCGGTTCAGGTGGGCCTTTCCAACGGGCCAACGGAGTGGCAGGCGGAGTATGCGACCCAAGCCGCGCAATCGCGGCGCATTCTAACGGCGGCGGAATGACACAGGCCGCCGTCACATCTGTTCAGGGGCAGGTGTGGGGCGCCCAGGGTAAACGTGGCGTGGCGCCCCGCACATTGCCCGAAGAAACGCCCGTGGCCATTACATGCAATGGCACAACCCAGGCCGTAATGATGGCCACCCCTGCGGATCTACAGGATTTCGCGGTGGGCTTTGCCACGACCGAAGGGTATGCGACATTCGATCAGATCGAACAGGTTGAGATCATGCCCCTAAAAACGGGCATTGAGGCACAGTTGTGGGTCAAAGACGCCCAAGCCAAGGCGTTGGCCGACCGCCGCCGCGCAATGTTGGGGCCTGTGGGGTGTGGTTTGTGCGGGATTGATGCGCTGGATCAGGCGGTGCGCCCTCTCCCGCGTCTAAACGTTGCGTTGACTCTAAGTTGGGCCGAGGCGACCGCCGCGCCGGATGTTTTACGTGGCGCTCAACCCCTGCATGACGCGACCCATGCCGTCCATGCAGCGGGGTTTTTAAGGCCGGGCCAAGGCCTTATTATGGCCCGCGAAGATGTGGGGCGCCACAACGCGCTTGATAAATTGATTGGGGCGTTGTTACGGGGGGGGATTGCCCCCTCAACCGGTGTTTTTGTGCTTACCAGTCGTGTTTCGATTGAAATGGTGCAAAAAACCGTGATGGCACAATGCCCGATTTTAATTGCCGTCTCGGCCCCCACGGCCCACGCGGTGCGTATGGCCGATGATGCGGGCCTAACGCTGGCCGCATTTGCGCGCGGAACGCGCCTGGAGCTATTTTCCCATCCTGATCGGATTGTTACGCAAGGGGAAAACAGCGATGCCGCCTGACAAATTGATCCGAATGGCAAATCAGATCGCCACGTTTTTTCAAACCCAACCGGGCAATGACCAGGTGCAGCGCGTGGCCGCACATTTGAACGATTTTTGGTCACCCGAGATGCGCGCAACACTGAAAGCAAAGGCAGAACAAGACGACAGCGCTTTGAACGATCTTGTCAAACAGGCCTTGGCCTTGATTTGATCCGAAACAATGTCAAACTCTACCCGCGCCAACCGCCGATACCGCAGCCAAGACTGGTTTGATAACCCCAACAACCCGGGCATGACCGCCCTGTATCTGGAGCGTTATCAAAATCAGACGTTCACGCAGGGTGAGTTACAATCCCAACGCCCGATTATTGGCATTGCGCAAACGGGCTCAGACCTGGTGCCATGCAACAAAATCCATGTGTTTTTGATGGATCGGATCAAGGCTGGTATCCGCGACGCGGGCGGGATCCCCATGGAAT
>CALFSY010000063.1 GCA_937916365.1 uncultured Jannaschia sp.
TTTTGGGTTCGAACTCTGACACGCTGATTCAAAACAACTAAAATGACAGAAAATACACCATACTCGCCCAAAAAACACAAAATACTTGATCTCAATTACAGATCCTTGCGCACTATCGCTAAAACCTTAGATTATATCACGTAACAATAAAGAGCCTGCGCCATGCCCATCACCGCCGCCGAAATCGAAGACATGATCCGCGCCCACTTCCCCAACGCCCAAGTTCATGTCGAAGGGGCCGACGGCGTGCATTTTTCGGCACAGGTGATTGATGAGAGTTTCCGCGGCCAAAACCGCGTGCAACAACAACGCGCCGTTTACGCCGCCCTACAGGGCCGGATGGATGGATCGCACGGCGATCTGCATGCCCTGGCCCTGACAACCAAAGCCCCCGATTAAACCCAAATACGAAAGTGACCCACCCCATGACCGCACACGATACAATTCAAACCACCATCGGCACCAATGACGTGGTGTTGTTTATGAAAGGCACCAAAGACATGCCCCAATGCGGATTTTCCAGCCGCGTGGCAGGGGTGCTAAACTACATGGGCGTTGAATTTGCCGATGTGAACGTGTTGGCCGACGAAGACATCCGCCAAGGCATCAAAACCTATGCCGATTGGCCAACCATCCCGCAACTTTACGTCAAAGGCGAATTTATCGGTGGCTGTGACATCGTGACCGAAATGACATTATCGGGCGAATTAGATCAACTGTTCACCGACCAAAATGTGCCGTTCGACAAAGACGCCGCCGATAAAATCAGACAGGCCAACGCCGAACCCTCTGCTTGACCCACGGCGCGGCCCCGCCCTATCATGGGCGACAATGGGCCTGGGCCATGGTATATGACAAAGATATTTTTAGAACCTAAAATTAAAGCCGCCCGCTATTCCAAAGGGATAGCGGGATGAGCAAGGTTGAAAAAATCACCACACAAATCGGCCATACCTGTGTGGGGGCGATTGCGCTGAGTTTAGAAAGTGTATCACCAGGCAGCACACTTGTGGGCACGGGGGCGGTGGGCCTTATGGCCTATGGTGCCCAAATTCTGACGGGAAAGGTGTTTTCCAACAATCCCGCAACCCCCGCGATCCGCGCTGCGCGGCAGGCATTGCAAGATGCGCGTGAGTTTCAACAGGTGGGCGAAGACCGCCTGTTGGCCCTGCTGGATTATGACATCCAAGCATCCCCCCAAGACATGATCAACGTCAGCATTGCCGCCGCAACCCCACCCCAACCGGGCGAACCCGCCCATGACATCGCGGCGGATCTGGCCCGCCGTATCCACGCCAAAATACCCTTCGCACAGGATGAGGTGAATACCGCCACCGATCGCCTGGTGTATTTGATGTTAGAGGCCGGAATGCGCGCCTGCGTCGCCGATCAAGCGTTCCAAAATGACCTGCACCGCGCCGATACAAAGGCCATCCTTCAAACAGTGTTGCGATCTGAGGCAAGGGTTCAACAAGCCCTGGACATATTCACGAAACAGAGTGCCGCGAAAGATAAAAAAATCGAAGCCTATGCCCGAAACGAAGGCTTATTGATTGGTATTGTGCGCGCCTATCTTAAAGACGATTCGCAGGATTTTGATAGCGCCCTGCGCAATATAGAGGCCGCATTACAAGCGGCGGCGACGGAACAAAAATGCGGGGCGCTACCTTCAAACATTGATGACGCAATCACCCACGTGTTGGCGCGTGTCGATGCTTTGAACAAGGACCAGAAATTGGATGAGGCCGCCGCCGAATTGCAAACGGCCGTGACCGTGCGGCGGGACGCAATGCAAAAAGAACAGGCCGGTTTGATCCGTTTGTTGGATCAAACAATTTTGCAAGCACGCTATACCAACACACCCCACAGGGCGGTTGAGGCAGAGTTGGAAAAATTATTGTTAGAGGCGCCCAATCCCCCCGCACAGGATCACGCCCTGCACACGAGCGTTGCCACGTGGTTTGAACGGGGGCGTGATCGGGGGGTGGCGTTTGACCTGAACGTTGCCATTGGCCTGGCCCGCGCAGGTATCGACAGGGCCAGGAATAATACAATGCAAGCCAGTTTCCAAAATAGCCTTGCCGTTGCGCTTGGAACAGGCCGTGGCGGCGTATCACGACGCGCTGCGCGTGCGGACAGAGGACGCGCATCCGGTGGATTGGGCCATGACGATGCAGAATCTTGGCAATGTGCTTCGCATCCAAGGCGCACGGACCACTGGGGCGGCGGGCGCGGCGCTGTTGGGGGAAGCCGTGGCGGCGTATCACGACGCGCTGCGTGTGGTGACGGAGAAGGATTATCCGATGCAGTGGG
>CALFSY010000064.1 GCA_937916365.1 uncultured Jannaschia sp.
TTTGCAATTCATTGGGGCATCCTAGGCTTGCAAAGTGGTTTAGCACGTGGTTCGGTCTCACAACACGTTTCAATGGCTTGGCAAACATATGCGCACAGGGCTTTACCCCGGCACATTCGACCCAATCACCTTGGGCCATATCGACATTATAAAACGCGCGCGCGTTTTGGTTGATAAATTGGTAATCGGTGTGGCCGTAAATCGCGATAAACAACCATTGTTCAATTTACCGGAACGTGTGGCAATGGTCACGGCAGAGGCAGCGAAACTATCCCGCGACATCGAAACGGAAATTGCGGTTCACCCCTTTGAAAATCTTTTGATTGATTGCGCGCGCGATGTGGGGGCACACATTATCATTCGCGGGTTGCGCGCGGTGGCAGATTTCGAATACGAATTCCAACTGGTGGGCATGAATCGCAAACTAAACGCAGAAATCACCACTGTGTTTTTAATGGCCGAGGCAGACCGGCAGGCGATTGCCTCAAAACTGGTGAAAGAAATCGCGCGCTTGGATGGCGATGTGTCGCCTTTTGTGACACCTGCGGTAAACACCGCTTTACAAGAAAAATTTCGCGCCAGATAGCGCGATATGTAACAGAAAAGGATAATTGCCCATGGATGGGATCAAAGATGTTGCAGACCCTGAAAATACCATTGTGATCACGCTAAAAGACGGCCCGGTGATTGTGCAGCTTTTGCCGGATGTTGCCCCCGAACACGTGGCGCGCATGAAAGACTTGGTGCGCGAAGGGGCGTATGACGGAGTCGTGTTTCACCGTGTGATTGACGGGTTCATGGCCCAAACCGGCGATGTGCAACACGGCAACGCGGATAAGAATTTTAACCTGCGCCTGTGCGGCACGGGCGGATCGGATAAACCCGATGTTGTGGCCGAATTTTCAAAATTGCCCCACGATCGCGGCACGTTGGGGGCGGCACGATCATCGAACCCTGATTCTGCCAATAGCCAGTTTTTTATAAATTTTCAGGACAATCATTTCCTGAACGGGCAATATACAGTCTATGGTCGCGTTGTATCGGGTATGGATTATGTTGATAACATTGCCCGCGGCGAACCGCCCGCAACACCCGATAAAATGATTTCAGTAAAGGTTGCCACCGATGCGTAAATTGATCTTTTGCCTATGTTTTGCCGCCGGTCCTGCATTGGCCACCGGTTTGGAAATTGACGTGGCAGGCGAAGCCGAAGGCACAATTACAATTGATCTGTTTGAACAGGTCGCGCCCGATCACGTGGCGCGGATTGTAACGTTGGCCGAAAACGGCACATATGATAATATCGTTTTTCACCGCGTGATTGATGGGTTCATGGCGCAAACCGGCGATGTGGAATTTGGCGTGGTGGGCCAAGATATGCGCTATGCGGGGCGGGGTGGGTCCGACCTACCCGATTTGGATGCAGAATTTTCTGCTCTGCCATTTCAACGCGGCACCATCGGTATGGCGCGATCCCAAAATCCCAATTCGGCCAATTCACAGTTTTTCATTATGTTCGCGCCTGCACCACACCTAAACGAACAATACACGGTGTTAGGGCAGGTCACAGATGGAATGGACGTTCTGGATGCTATCAAACGCGGCCAAGGTCCCAATGGCGCGGTCATCGGCACGCCCGATCGTATGGTCGCATTGCGCGTGTTAGATTATGATCCGCAACCCCTATCGGTGCAAAACGATGCCGATACGGCCACCACCGAATAGATTGGCGCACAAACACCATGACACATTGACGTGAGGGGGGCTGGTTCGTTTAAGTGCAACGGGGCACATCTTAGACAGTTGTCATATTTTTCATGAAAGGCCTCACCATGCCCCGTTTCCATGCTTTTGCCGCTGCGGCATTTCTTTGCATGACAACCTTGGCCGCCGTAGCCCAGCCCCAGGGTCAACGCATTTTGTGGCCCAATACTGATTTTGATAATGCCACTGTGGATGTGGGCGAAATTATCTCTGGTGGGGTGCCACGTGACGGTATCCCATCAATCCAAAACCCACAGTTTGTGCCCGTTAATCAGGAAACGCGCCTAGAAGACCGTGAACCTGTTGTAACACTGATCTTAGATGGGCAAACACCCCGGGCCTATCCAATCCGATATTTGACGTGGCATGAAATTGTGAACGATGTCGTGGACAATATACCAGTTGCGGTAACGTTTTGCCCGCTTTGTAATTCTGCCCTGGCCTTTGACCGGCGTGTGGATGGCACTGTGTTGGAGTTTGGGGTATCGGGCAACCTGCGCCATTCCGATATGGTGATGTATGACCGCCAAATCGAAAGCTGGTGGCAACAAGCGGTTGGCAAAGGCATCGTTGGCCATTACGCTGGCACACGGTTGATCGACATTCCTGTTTGGATGGAATCCTGGGCCAGTTTTCGTGAGAGCCATCCAAACGGCCTGGTGATGGATCAACCGAATATGTCGCGCAGTTATGGCCGCAACCCATATGTGGGGTATGATACGGCGGCACGCCCCTTTCTTTATACGGGGGAAAACCCGCCGCATGGGGTTGACCCACTGGCGCGGGTTGTGCGTGTGGGCGCGCGGGCCTGGCCTTTGAACCGTCTGGCCGACATGGGCACGGTGTCTGAGGCTGAGGTGACCATCACATGGGCGGCGGGCAAGGCCTCGGCCCTGGATACGGCGCGCATTGCCGCAGGGCGGGATGTTGGGCAGATCCGCGTGCGGGACAGCGCGGGCGATGACGTGGTGCACGATGTGATGTTTGCCTTTGCGTTCCATGCCTTTTGGCCCGAGGGTGAATGGATGCTTGGGCAATGACCATGCTGCTGTTATCACCGGCCTAGGCCAACCCTGGTTCGGTAAGCACGTGGCGCCCGGCCCTATCTTCCACCTCGATCACCCAAAGATCGGGGTCGATCCGGCGTTGACGCGCAATGGTGGTATCCACATCGGCCTCAGGCCCATCGGCACACACCATCCAAATGCGGGCGCCGGTGGTTGGGGCGATGCTGCGTTGATGGGCGGTGGCACGCCCGTTTAACGTATTGCATTTCACCAAAACGGCCCCTGCGGTTGCATCCCCGCGCGCGACCACAAATGCTGGAATTGCGGCCAAACGTAGGCGCGCCAAATAAGCCTGCACCCAAAATTCCGCTGTCACCCGCGCCATTGGCTGTTTTATGCCCCATCGTCGTAATCAAGCCCCATTTCCCGATACCGCGCGGCATCGTCCAACCAATTTGGCCGGACCTTTACGCGCAGAAACAAATGCACACGCTGATCTAAAAACGCCTCTAGCGCCTCGCGCGCGGCTGTGGAAATGGTTTTGATTGTGGTTCCCCCTTTGCCCAGGATGATGGCGCGGTGGCCTTCGCGGATGACATAAATTACCTGATCGACACGCAGGGTGCCATCCTTGCGGGTTTGCCAACCTTCGGTTTCGACGGTTAATTGATAGGGCAATTCCCGGTGTAATCGTAGGATTAATTTTTCCCGCGTCATTTCGGCGGCAATCATGCGCATGGGTAAATCGGCGATTTGATCGGGGGGGTATAACCACGGGCCTTCTGGCACACACCGGGCCAACCATGTGCGCAGATCATCAACGCCGCTGCCTTTTTCCGCCGAAATCATAAAGGTGCGATCAAACGCATAACGGGCATTCATGGTTTTGGTTAGGGCCAATAAATCGGGCGCGGCCACACGATCAATTTTATTGATGGCCAACGCAATGGTGCGATGAGGCAGGGTTTGGTAGGTTTGATCAAGTATGGCACCCACCCCACCGGTTAGCCCGCGGTGCGCCTCAATCAACAAAACCACCACATCGGCCGTTTGTGCGCCCCCCCATGCCGCGGCGACCATGGCCCTGTCTAAACGGCGGCGGGGTTGAAACAAACCCGGGGTATCGACAAAGATAAGCTGACTTTCGCCTTCGGTTGTGACACCGCGTAGGCGCGCGCGGGTGGTTTGCACCTTGTGGGTAACGATCGCAACCTTTGCCCCCACCATACGATTTAACAATGTGGATTTACCGGCATTCGGTTCCCCGATCAGGGCAATAAAACCGGCGCGGGTGGGCATGGATGATCCTTTGGCGTCGGTCATGGCATGTGGCTAAATATGATGCGCACTGCGTGCGCCCAGCCGCAGATCATGTGCGCCGTCCGGCAAAGCGGCTTTGCCAATCTTCGCGCTGCGCATCGGTGATTTTGGTGAA
>CALFSY010000065.1 GCA_937916365.1 uncultured Jannaschia sp.
CCAGCCGCCAACAAGGCTGCTACAAAAGGAATGACCTCACATGAACAAAAGGGGGATAACCCACCAACCAACGCGCCGACAAAAATCATGCGGATTTGATGCCCCTGAAACGCGCCGTCAAGCAAACGTTCGGCGCCCGTTGCCTTCAAAACCCCAATGGCACCGACAGCGAACAGGATAAAGGGCAACGTGCCCAGGAAATGATCCATCATTTCGCCCAATACCGGCAAAACCGCGGGGCGATCCGAAATAATCAGGGTGATGATAATTGAAATGCCCGCAAGCGCGACTTTGTCAATCCGGGCCCAAAGGGTGACAAACGGACGGGTTGATTGGGTAAGATCAGCCATAAGTATCCTCCGATACCATATGCTGCCCGGCGTCGGCGCAGCATTCTGCGATAAGAAACTGTGATAAGGTTTCAACGGCCTCAAAAACGACCGAGCAATAAATGTGGCGACCCTGGCGACGTTGAACAATTAAGCCTGCGTTGACCAAGTGTTTCAAATGATGCGTTAAAACCGAACCGGTCACGCCCACCGCATCGCCCAATTCCCCGATCGTCACCCCATCGCGCCCCGCACGCACCAACCGGCGCAGGATCAACAGCCGATGTTCAGACCCCAGCGCCGCAAAAGCACCGGCGGTTTGAGTGAGGTAGTTTGGAGGAATGGAGTTTATTTTCATAATTCTATTATTATAGAATAATAAAATAGAAATCAACCCTGGTTTACCCTGCAAAATTCATTATCACAAATACCATGGACCTTACCAAAATCGAAACCGATATTCGCGCCTGTCGTTTGTGTGCCGACCGATTTGCCGCCACGGCCACGGGCCACACTCCCAACCCCGTGATATGGTTTGCCCCCGACGCGCGGATTTTAATCGCGGGTCAGGCGCCGGGGCTACGGGTGCATCATTCAGGACGGCCGTTCACCGATCCGTCGGGGGATCGGTTGCGCGCCTGGATGGGGGTGGATGATGCCACCTTTTATGACAAATCCAAGATTGCCATTTTACCCATGGCCTTTTGTTTTCCCGGCTATGACGCAAAAGGGGCCGACCTGCCGCCGCCCAAGATCTGTGCACAGACATGGCGCACAGGGGTTGTGAATGCCCTGGGGCAGGTCAAATTGATGTTGATCGTGGGGGGTATGCGCAAACGTGGCACATGACCGGCACAATGGGGGTTACCGCCCGCGTGGCATCCTGGCGCGATCATGCGCCTGCGTTGTTTCCCCTGCCACATCCATCATGGCGCAACACGGCCTGGCTTAAGAAAAACCCTTGGTTCGAGGCAGAGCTGTTGCCCGCGCTACAAACCCGCGTGGCCCAGGTTTTGGCCGAATAGCGCGTTAATACCCCAAGACACGATCCACAAGATGTAGGAAAGGTTCGCCTGCCTCACCCCGGCGAATGTTTTCGGCAATCACGTGTGCTGCCGATGATGCCCGGGTTTCCGAGGCAATATGCGGCGTCACGGTAACCTTTGGATGCGCCCAAAACGGATGCGCGGGGGGCAAGGGTTCGGTGCGAAAAACATCCAATGTTGCATGGGCGATGTGCCCACCGTCTAATGCGGCAACCAACGCCGAATCGTCGATTAACGACCCACGCCCTGGGTTTAAGATCACCGCCCCCTTAGGCAGCCGTGCCAAACGATCGGCATTTAGAATATTTTGCGTTTGGGGTGTGTTGGGCAACAACACAATCACGATTTCCGCTTGTGCCAGCATACGATGCAACCCTGTGGTGCCGAAAAATGTTTCAACATCATTGATGTGTTTGGCCGCACGCGCCCATCCCACCACGCGAAAATTCAGCCCAGCCAAAGTCTTGGCGCACGCCTGTCCCAAAACACCCAGGCCCAGTATCGCCACAGTGCGATCCCGCGCCAGGGGCGGCACAATACCTGCGCGCCAACGGCCATCTTGGCCATTGATGTGCGCATCCATGCCCAAATGATGGCGTAAAACGTGCCCCACAACCCATTCGACCATACCTTCGGTCAGGCCATGATCAACCATCCGAGCCAAAGGCACCTTGATCGTGGGATTATCCACCACATCTTCAACCCCCGCCCAAAGACCAAGCACCGCTTTGAGGTTTCGGAATGGTGTAAAATCACGCAATCCCCCGTTCGGCGCGTGGATGATATAATCGACCTGCACCGGATCGGCCTGGGTGGTCAGGATTGTGTCTGCCAGGCCCGCATTGGCAAAGGCATTTTGCAACGGGATTTTGTATTGATCCCATCGTTGGGGCGGCGCGGCGAAAAGAACTGTGGGCATTGGGGACAGCTAAACGTTAATATCCAGATTGCAGGGGCGGTGGGGTAGCAAACCTTTTAACGGGGGCGATGCACGTGTGCCGATTGCACCAAACCAAACGCCACCAAAAGCACCAACATCGCCGATCCGCCATAGCTGACCAATGGCAACGGCACCCCGACAACGGGGGCCAACCCCATGACCATGGCCATGTTAACCCCGAAATATAAGAAAAAGCTAACCGCGATGCCCAACACCAAAAGCGAGGCATACCGATCCCGTGCCATCAGGGCAGTATGAACACAAAACATTAGGATCAGCATGTAAAGCAGCAAAAGCGAACTGCCCCCTAAAAATCCGAATTCTTCGGCCAACGTGGGAAAGATAAAATCGGTATGCGCCTCGGGTAAAAAATCACCCCGAATCTGCGTGCCCTGCATAAATCCGCGCCCGGTCCAACCGCCCGAACCCAGGGCAATTTGGCTTTGTGTGATGTGATACCCCGCCCCCAGGGGATCGCTTGATGGGTCAAGAAAGGTATCAATGCGTCGATATTGATAATCCGCCAAAATTGCCCAATCCGTGCCGCGGCTGGCAAATACCGCCGCAACGCCCGCCGCGCTTAATCCAATCACACTTGCGAAATACGCCCAATGCACCCCCGCCAGGAAAATAACCGCGCCCCCCCCCCAAAGGATTAAAACCGCCGTTCCAAGGTCAGGTTGCAGCACAGTCAACATCACTGGCACCCCAATGATGCCTAGCGGGATCAACACAAAAATCGGATTAGAGACTTTGTCCAAATCCAGCCAATCGTAGTAAGCGGCCAACATCATCACAACTGTGATTTTTGCAATTTCCGACGGCTGTAAACGCGTGAACCCTAAATCAATCCACCGCTGTGCCCCGCCGCCCGTCACGCCGAAAAATTCCACATAAATCAGCAGCAAGATTGATACGACATAAGCCAGCAACGACATATTTCGCCAAAACCAGATTGGCACAAACGCCACCCCCAACATTGCCACAAGACCAAGAGCAAAACGTTCCATTTGTGGACGCGCCCATTGATCTGTTTGGCCACCAGATACGGAATACAGCATCAAAAACCCAAAACAGGCCACTGCAGCCACCAACAAGATCAAGGCCCAGTTTAGGTAAAGCACCTTGCGCCACCCCGTGGGCGTGAATTTGACATTGTATTCCAGAAAACTCATGCGCGCGTGCTTTGAATGGTGCGCCCTGCGGGCTGTGGGGCCTGTGGCAAAATGGGTAGTGTGCGATGCAGTTCCTCTATCGCGCGTCGTTGGCTAACAGGGTAAAGGTCCAGCGGGGGAATATCCCCGATTTGCGCCCGCAGCAGGATGTCGCGCGCGATTGGGGCGGCCACTGCGCTGCCGCCACCGCCATGTTCGACCACAACCGATACTGCATAACGGGGGGATTCAGCGGGGGCGTATCCCACAAATAGCGCATGATCGCGCCGCTCCCATGGTAAATCTTCGTTACGAATAACACCTGCGGCGCGTTCAGCCTCTGAAATGTTGCGCACCTGGCTTGTTCCGGTTTTGCCGGCAATGGCGTAATCTTCGACCATTACGCGGCTGCGAAAGGCGGTGCCGCGCCGATCGTTATTTACGCGCCACATGCCTTGGCGCACATAATCTAGATGGGTTGGATCGACCTCTAAATCACGGGTTTGGTCAGACAGTTGTGTAATTCCGTCAACGGATCGAACCACCGATGGTTCGATAATTTTACCCGTTGCCAAACGTGCTGTCATAACCGCCAACTGTAAGGGCGAGGTTAGGACAAATCCTTGCCCGATTGACGCATTCAACGTATCGCCGATTACCCAATCTTCGCCACGGTTTTCGCGTTTCCAGGCCATGGTTGGTGCCAACCCCCGCGCAACCGCCGACAACGGCATGTCGTGGCGAATGCCACACCCAAATCGCCGCGCCATAGATGATATTGCCTCAATCCCCACACGTTGTGCGATCTCGTAAAAATACACATCGCACGATTGGCTAATGGCCTCAATTAACGCGAGCGGACCATGCCCGCCGCGCCGCCAACAATGGAATCGCCGTTCGCTTAATTCAATTGATCCGGTGCATGTGACTGTGTCTTCGGGTGTTATGACACCCGCCTCTAACGCGGCCAACGCGACAATCATTTTATAGGTGGACCCAGGCGGATACAATCCTTGCGTCGCTTTGTTGGCCAGTGGTCGATATGGATCAGCGTTCAGGTTATTCCACTCGACCGTGGATATACCGCGCACGAAAAGATTGGGATCAAACGTTGGGGCCGATGCCAGGGCCAGGATTTCACCGCTTAGGCAATCTATCACAACTGCCCCCGCGCTTTGCCCGCCAAGTCGCGCTTCGACATAGTTTTGCAGCCCTGCATCCACTGTTAACTGCACATCGGATCCGGGGGTGGGGGGCGTTCGGTCAAGTTCGCGCATAATACGACCCGCGGCGTTGATCTCAACACGTCTTGTCCCCGCCTGCCCGCGTAAGGTGTGTTCCATGCGCGATTCGACATTATTGCGCCCAACGTGAAAATCGGGGGTTTGCAAAACGGGGTCGGTATCGCCCGTTTGTTCGATATAATAATCGGATACGGGGCCAACATAGCCTACGATATGGGAAAAATCAGCGCCCAGGGGGTAAATGCGGCTTAACCCCACATCGGGGTTGACGCCAGGCAGCGCCGGCGCATTGACGGCAACGGCGCTCATTTCTGCCCACGATAGATGGTCGGCAATGGTCACGGCCACCCAAGGCGCGCGTGATTTAATCCTTTCGCGCGCACGTTCGAGGCGCGATTGGTCAAGATTGACGATCTGCCCCAAACGATCCAAGACCATGTCTACATCATCGGCATCTTCACGCACCATTGTGATGCGATAATTTGGTTCGTTTCCCGCCAAAAGCACGCCGCGCCGATCAAATATCAACCCGCGCGAGGGTGGCAACAACCGATCGCTGATACGGTTTTCCTCTGCTAACAAGCGAAATGTATCTGTTCTTTCAACCTGCAAATATCGCATTCGCGCCGCCAAAATGGCCCCGGTCACAAGGAAAATGCCGCCAATAATAAAACTGCGCCGCGTGATTTGGCGCGCGCTATATTCAACTTCACGGGGGCTGCGTTTCATGCACCTTACCCAATCGTTACATCAGCAGGCCCAATTTTACGGAGCCTTAGGATATATTTTGAAACCAAAACCACCAAAGGATAAATCCCAATGGTTAAAATGGCTTGGGTTAATGTTAAGCCAAGTGGATCAAGATCCACAAACAAAACCCAAAGCACAACGCGATTTAACAAGACC
>CALFSY010000066.1 GCA_937916365.1 uncultured Jannaschia sp.
CTGGCCCCATCATGCCGCCGAACCTTCAGCGAAAGTTCATAGTAGGTGCGCAAGATAATTGTGCCACCGGGGGTGCCTGCCTGAACGGCATTTTTGAGAAGGTTCAAAAAAACCTGCTGCAACTGATCGGGGTCGGCCCATGTCAGGGGCAAAGACGGGTCATAATTTTCTTCGATGTGCATGTGGGCGGCAAACCCAATCGCCGCTGATTTACGCGCGCGGTCCAACACATCGTGGATGTTGATGGCGCGGCGGGCGGGCGGGCGCATATTGCCCACCTGCCCCACCTGATCCAACAACCGCACAATGCGGCGGGTTTCGGCCACAATCAAATCGGTAAGTTCACGGTCTTCGCCCGCAGTGTTCATTGACAAAAGCTGCGCCGCGCCGGTGATACCGGCCAACGGGTTTTTGATTTCGTGGGCCAACATTTCAGCCATGCCAACGGCGGATTTCGCGGCAGATTTTGGAGACATGCCACGATCAAGCCGCCCCGCAAGTTCACGATTTTCCAAAAGCAACAGCACATGATCGGGTGGATCGGTTAACGGCGCGATCCGCACATCACAAGATACAGGTTTGCGGTTGCCTGTGCCCACGTTCACCGCATTGACAAACAACGCGGATTTCCCGGCGCGCACACGCCCGAACACATCGCCCAGCGGGGTGGCCATAAACACCTTGTCCCACACCGGATATCCGGCCAACGATTTTTTAGAGACGTTCAAAAAAAGTTCTGCCGCAGGATTCATATCGTCAATCAGATCATTGGAATCCACAATCAACACCGGGATCGGCAACGATGCCCAAAGCGTTGCAGCATCCACTGCCATCAACCGCCCCTACGCAAAAGATGGCCACGCCATGGGCACACAGCGCATCGGGCTGCACGGTTGTGGCTCACCCCCCCAAAAATCGCACGTGATAAAGCAGGCGGAATCAATGAAAAAAGCACGTAGCACGACAAAAAATATGGCAAATACCCAAACTTTGTTTGATTATTTCTCTCTGTGTCGACCAACACATTGTGTTTCAAAACCACACCCCCCATGATCGCAGGCAATTTTATTGCACCACACTTTGATCGAAAAAATACTTAAACTGTTGATTGGTCAACCTAAACATTGCGCGACACACGCAAAGGCCATATCACAGCACCATGGTTGATCTACGCCCTGCCAATGCGTCTACGTTAACCGCTGCAGTGATCCTTGCCGCCGGACGGGGAACACGCATGGGTGGCGGTATGCCAAAACAATACAGGTCGTTAAGCGGTATTCCCGTTTTGGCCCGTTCTATCGGGGCCTTTGACACCCACCCCATGGTCTCCGAAATTGTGGTGGTGCGCCATGCCGATGACGACCATCTGTTCCAATCGACGCGCCCCGAAACCCGTTGCCCCCTGCGCGATGTGGGGGGCGGGGCCACGCGCGATGCGTCTGTGCGGGCCGGGCTTGCCGCGGTATCTGATGGGATCGAACGTGTGTTGATCCACGATGCGGCCCGCCCCTTGGTTAACCACACCATCATTGATGGGGTTCTGGCGGCGCTAGACACCCACGACGGGGCGGCGCCTGCGTTGGCCGTGACCGATGCATTATGGCGCGGCGAACAAGTGGTATCCGACACGGTGGACCGGGCGCACCTGTGGCGCGCACAAACACCCCAAGGGTTTCATATCAACGCCATTCGCGCCGCCCACGCCGCCCATCCAGGCGGTTCAACCGATGACGTGGCGGTCGCCCACGCCGCCGGGCTTTCCGTGGCCATTACACCGGGCGCAGAGATCAACCTAAAGCTCACGCAGGGGCCGGATTTTGCCCGGGCGGAAAAAATACTAAGGGAACAAATGTTGGACATTCGCACCGGAAATGGGTTTGATGTGCATCGCTTTGGCGCGGGCGATCATGTGATGCTATGCGGTATTGCCGTGCCACACACCCAAGGGTTGCAGGGGCATTCTGATGCCGATGTGGGGTTACATGCGTTAACCGATGCGATTTATGGCGCCCTCGCCGCTGGGGACATCGGCACGCATTTCCCCGCCAATGACCCACGGTGGAAAGGCGCCGATAGCGGCATTTTCATCACCCATGCCGTCAACTTAACCACCGAAAGGGGGTTTGTTATTACACACGCAGATCTAACGCTTATTTGTGAAGCCCCAAAAATCGGCCCCCATACCGCACCGATGCGCGAACGGATGGCAGCCTTGTTACGCACGGAAACATCACGGGTTTCTGTCAAAGCAACCACCACCGAAAAACTTGGCTTTGCGGGACGAGGGGAAGGTATCGCTGCATTAGCCACTGTCACATTAATGGCGCAATGACGTAAGATCAGGGGCAGCGGCAGCGGTAAAAAATTGCCCGCCACCTACCCTGCACACATAAAACTTATGGAAATATTTTGGGATTATATGCTATGTTTTGGATCGAATCATAATCTAAAACAAACACCCATTTAATCAATAAGTTAGAGGATCATTATGCCAGCCATCGCACGCAAAGGAGACACGGCCTCAGGCCACGGATGTTTCCCACCCTCCGACATCATCAGCGCCAGCCCGGATGTGGAAATTGATGGTATCCCTGCCGCACGTGTGGGCGACGCCGTTGCGGCCCATGGATGCGGGGATTGCCCACCGCACGAGCGGTCGATTGCCGATGGATCACCCACTGTGTTCATAAATGGCCTGGCTGCGGCACGCGTGGGGGATGCAATTGATTGCGGCGGCAGCATTTCCATAGGTTCGGGCACTGTGTCCTTGGATGATGGATAAATTGGACTACAAGCACCACGCTCATGTGGTAGCATGGCCTTGGAAGTAGGGTTAACCCGCTTCTGGCGGCGCATCTAAGGTTTAGGTTAGGGCTTAGGCAAAGGTTTCGGGCGTGTTTCTGGGGAATATAATTCTTTGACATTTCATGTGCATGAAAACGATTTGCCCGAAAATTTGGATTTGGGGCCAGTGGTCGCCATAGATTGCGAAACAATGGGGCTCATCCCCCATCGGGATCGATTGTGTTTGGTGCAACTGTCATCGGGCGATGGGGCGGCGCATTTAGTGCGCATTGCGCGTGGGCAAACGGCGGCCCCGCATCTGGCCAACTTGCTTGCCCATAAGGATGTGTTGAAATTGTTTCATTTCGGACGTTTCGACATTGCCGTTTTATTGCACAGCTTCGGTGTTTTAACCGCGCCGGTTTATTGCACAAAAATTGCGTCGAAATTGGTGCGCACCTATACCGACCGACACGGATTAAAGGTGTTGTTACAGGAAATGTTGGACATCGACATATCAAAACAACAACAAAGTTCGGATTGGGGCGCCCCCCATTTGACCGAGGCGCAAAAATCCTATGCCGCGTCCGATGTGTTGTATTTGCATCGTCTAAAGGCCGCGCTTGACCTCCGGCTAGAACGAGAAGGTCGCCGCGATCTTGCCACGGCTGCATTTGAATTTTTGCCCACGCGCGCACGGCTAGATTTGGCCGGATGGTCCGACACCGACATTTTCGCCCATTGAAATCTGTCGGTTGTGTGGGAAATCTGCGCCGGTCTATACGATTTATGTATATCCAAATACCTCTGTAAATTCGCGCCATTCCCCTGCACTCATGCCAGAGGTGTCTTGCGTGACGTGTTCGCCGGCCATGATCCGGCGCATACATTCAATGCCCTGCGCCGAAACATGGGCCCCGCCTAGGCGATAATCCTGAAACGCGGCATAGGCCATGGGCACCCAATCGCGCACCATGTCGCACATCACATCGGCATAAGCGCGAATTTCATATTGCGCGTGTTTATCGGCCCTAAGACGTAAAAAATGGAATAGATTGTGCAAATCAACCTTCCAATACCATTGTGTATAGATATTTGCAGGCAGGTTCATCCGCGCTAATTCCCGCGCCAATCCTTGTTGGCCGTCCTGGTTTAGCATTGTTTCATAATGATCGTAAGCGCGGGTGGCATCGGTTTTAAGCATATCTAAAACGCGCGCGGCCTCGGGCCCGTCTAATGGTGTGCCGCGCCCTTGGTTGTTTGTGGCCGATTGTGCGGCCAAATGTTCAGGCGCGGGGATGTAAAATTCACGGTCTAAAATTGAATAACGGGCCGAATATTCACTTACGTTTGCCGTGCGATGGCGGATCCATTGTCGCGCCACGAAAACCGGTAATTTCACGTGTAGCTTAATTTCGCACATTTCAAATGGGGTCGAATGCCAATGCCGCATCAGGTATCGGATCAACCCGGCGTTATCACGTGCGTGTTTCGTGCCTGCGCCATAGCTGACCCGCGCAGCCTGCACGATTGCTTCGTCATTGCCCATATAATCAATGACACGAACAAACCCATGGTCCAACACCGGCACAGCGTTATATAAACGTTGTTCTAACCCATCGCTCGTCGCACGCAGGGTTGGGGTGGCCGTGGCGCGGGCGGCCGCAATTTCGGCCAAATGTTCGGGGGACAGCGGCATTTCGCGATTTCCTTAGGGTGAATCAGACAAAGGCCACAACATTTTGCATCATTATTCTAATAATGCGCAAGATGCGGCCATCGCGTAATGCCGTAATCTTATACCGCCGCAACGCCACGACATGTGGAACACATAGGCCGCCCTACCCGATTCCTTGACCCCGCCGTTCATGGCGGTTAGGCGAGATTGTTGAATACCATAAGGGATTATATCGCATGACCGACCGCTCAATCCTGATCCTGCCAGGCGATGGAATCGGCCCCGAAGTTATGGCCGAGGTAAGAAAGATTATAGATTGGTTTGGCGCGAAACGCGGGATCGCATTTAACGTTGACGAAGACCTGGTCGGTGGTGCCGCCTATGACGTGCACGGCACCCCCCTGCATGACGCAACGATGGCCAAGGCGCAACAGGCCGATGCCGTGCTTTTAGGGGCGGTTGGTGGCCCAGCGTATGATGATCTGGATTTCAGTGTGAAACCTGAACGTGGGCTTTTGCGGTTGCGCAAGGAAATGGATCTTTACGCCAATTTGCGCCCCGCGCAATGTTTTGATGCCTTAGTGGATTTTTCATCTTTGAAAACAGAGGTGATTGCCGGGCTCGACATCATGATCGTGCGCGAATTGACATCGGGCGTTTATTTCGGCGAACCTCGGGGCATCCACACCGAAGGCAACGAACGTGTGGGCATCAACACACAGCGTTACACCGAAAGTGAAATTGCCCGCGTTGCGCGATCCGCCTTTGAATTGGCGCGGCGGCGTGCGGGCAAGGTATGTTCGATGGAAAAAGCCAACGTGATGGAATCGGGCATTTTGTGGCGCGAAGTTGTGCAAGAAATTCACGACAAGGAATATCCCGATGTCGATCTAACCCATATGTATGCCGACGCAGGCGCAATGCAGTTGACCCGTTGGCCCAAACAATTCGACGTAATCGTAACCGATAATTTATTCGGCGATCTTTTGTCAGACCTAGCGGCGATGTTAACCGGCAGCTTGGGCATGTTACCGTCGGCATCATTGGGCGCGCCAATGGCCAATGGGCGGCCAAAGGCGCTTTATGAACCTGTGCACGGATCGGCACCGGACATCGCCGGGCAGGGCAAGGCCAATCCGATTGCCTGTGTGCTGAGCTTTGCGATGGCCTTGCGCTATAGCTTTGATCAGGGGGATGCGGCAACACAACTTGAAAACGCGGTGGAACAGGTGCTGGCCAATGGCGCGCGCACCGCAGATCTTTTGGGTGGGGAACAAACTGTTGCGGTTTCTACGGCGCAGATGGGCGATGCCATCATCGCGGCGCTTAACGACGGTCTCTAAATTTGGTTGATATTCGTCATGGGTTGCCCGTGGGGTTGGAACATGCGGCGGCAACCCTTTATTGGCAGGCTTTTCGCGCAAAATTGGGTAAATTATTGGGGCCCGAATCGCGCGCGATCAAGTTTTTTGCCGAAACGATCAATCATGCTGCCATGCTTGCCGCGTTTGAAAACGATGCACTGGTCGGCATTGCCGCGTTCCAAAATGGGCCGGATGGATTTTCTGCCGCTGGGGTGGGGGATCTGTTCCGCCATTATGGGCTTGGGGCCGTGTGGCGGATTATCCCGCTTGCCTTGCTAGATCGGCGCGGTGCCGCGGGTGTTTTGCAAATGGATGGTATTTGCGTGCGTGCCGATATGCGCGGGTGCGGTGTGGGCACCAAACTGCTAAGGGCGCTTTTCGACCACGCCCGTGCCAATGGATACCATGGTATCACCCTTGATGTGATTGACACGAACCCGCGCGCGCGGGCGCTATATGAAACCCTTGGGTTCAAAACCACAAAGGTTTGGCAAACCACAGTGATGCGCCCGCTTTTGGGATTCACCACCGCAACCAAGATGACCAAAATGCTTGATTAAAACGTTCTGGCCCTAGGCCGCGGTGCAGTTTGCCCACCCAAAGATTGCCAACAAAACCGCCAAAATGCCGCCGCGCACCCAAACCGCAAACCATACGCTTCTTGCAAACCGGCCCCCACATCGCTATCCCGCCAACGCGGTCGGAGTGTAGCTCAGCCTGGTAGAGCACTGTCTTCGGGAGGCAGGGGTCGGAGGTTCGAATCCTCTCACTCCGACCAAGAATTCCAAAGTTTAGATTTTATGGGGTTTGGGCCATCGCCACGAAATAGAAAATTCGTAACATCGTTTTATATCCCGCTGCATTGATATGCGATTGGTTGCCGCCGTCACCGGCATACCCAATCTCGGAAATTGTGGTTTCCGTGAAACACGCAATCAAGCTTTGTTCGATGTCTTCCAAAACGCCGGTGACCTGCCTATGCAATTCGTATTCGATCGCACACTTTGCCATGCCATCGTTATCACCGGTTAGGATTAATTTTTCATTGAGTGCCAGATAAACATCGGCCAAGGTGATTGAGTGCCGCGGGTGTGCCAAACGCCAACCTCCGGCGTGGCCCTTTTCCAAGATCAACACCCCTGCCTTACGCAATCGCCCAAGCACCCTGCGGACCGCAACCGGATTGGTGCCTGCGTGTTCTGCAATGTCCGCCGACATGCGCAGGCGATCGGGTTCACCGGCCATATGACCAAGGGTGCGCAACGCAAGGGAAAGGCGGCTCTGTGCGTGATGTTATAATATAACAATTTTTGGTTGCATCTTTTTTATAACTCACTAAGTTGCATGACCTAAGTCGCAGATCATGGAGCCTTCGTATGCCAGATGCACGTCTTCCTGTTACAGTTCTTTCGGGTTTTTTAGGGGCTGGGAAAACCACACTTTTGAACCGCGTATTGAATAACCGCGACGGACGCCGCGTTGCGGTGATTGTCAACGATATGTCCGAGGTAAATATCGACGCGGATTTGGTGCGCGCAGATACCGAGCTTAGCCGGACAGACGAAACATTGGTTGAGATGTCCAATGGCTGTATCTGCTGCACCCTACGGGACGATCTATTGGACGAGGTGCGCCGCCTTGCTGCGGAAGGGCGGTTTGATTATTTATTGATTGAATCCACTGGTATCTCTGAACCGCTTCCCGTGGCTGCAACGTTCGACTTTCGCGATGAGGCTGGCAATAGCCTGTCAGATGTGGCGCGGCTTGATACGATGGTCACCGTTGTTGACGCGGTGAACCTGCTAAAAGACTATTCATCCCATGATTTCCTGCACGACCGTGGCGAAACCATGGGGGAAGAGGACGAGCGCACCCTGGTCCATCTTTTGACAGATCAGATCGAATTCGCGGATGTTGTGATCCTGAACAAAGTATCCGATGCAGGGCCCACTCGCGTGGATGCGGCCCGCAAAATTATCCGCAGCCTGAATGCCGATGCCAAAATCATCGAGGTGGATCATTCCGATGTGGCGGCCCAAGCAATCCTAGATACGGGGCTTTTCGATTTCCAAAAGGCACACGAACACCCGATGTGGGCCAAAGAACTCTATGGTTTTGCCGACCATGTCCCCGAGACCGAAGAATACGGGGTGCAAAGTTTTGTCTATCGGGCGCGCCAACCCTTTGTGCCGGAAAAGATCCTTGCCGTGCTTCAAAGCACATTTCCCAATGTCGTCCGCGCGAAAGGCCATTTCTGGATCGCGACCCGCCCCGATTGGGTGGCTGAGTTTTCTCTCGCCGGGGCATTGTCAAGCATTAAGCCGCTTGGCACATGGTGGGCGGCGGTTCCCAAAGAACGTTGGCCAGAACATGAAAGTGTGCGGGCGTATATTGAACAACACTGGGCAGAGCCTTGGGGCGATCGGCGGCAAGAGCTTGTTTTCATTGGTGCCGAAATTGACTGGCCGGCCCTAAAGGCGCGGTTGGATCAGTGCTTGGTTCCCGCCGACACAATCACAGGGCCGGACACCTTACTGGATTATCCAGACCCGTTTCCCATTTGGCGGCGGACGGAACAGGCGGCGTGAACTACGTCACAAAAACCCTGACGGACGCCGCTATTGGTGTTGGTATTGCCGATGATCCGGCGGCGCTTGATGTTTTGAAAAAACCGGGATGTGCCGCCGCGATTTGGCGGCGGCAGATGCCGTCAAATGTTGAAAAATGGGGGGCGCACCTCGCTCCGGATCAGTTGCCCAAAGGGCGCACTATTCTGCGACCGGATGCTGTAGGTGAAACTGTTGGGCACCTCTACGACATAGCCCAAACCCCGCAATGCCGTGAACGGGATTGGCTGCAAAACGACATTACGGATATGGCAAAGATGTTTGCGCGCCTTATCTCTGCACAATTCCTGCGACTACGGCTTGATGTGATTACAACCAATGCCTGCCGTAAATTCCACATTGATGCGGTCACAGTCCGATTGGTTTGCACCTATAGGGGCAGCGGCACCCAATATGGGATTTCGACGGATGGCGATGATCCGCATCGCGTGTTTCAGGTTGCGACAGGGGTCCCGATCGTTTTGCGCGGCACCCTTTGGCCCGAAGATCCACCATCTGGCCTGCTGCATCGATCCCCCCCGATAGAAGGAACCGATGAAACCCGGCTCCTCCTGGTTTTGGATCCCGTATTTGATCCAGAGGATGAAACGTGAATTGCAACCTTGGCGAAACCAGCCTGCGGTGCAAACGGCGCCCAGGCGACCCTATGAAAGCCTTTGATGCACTGCCCGGCCCTTTGCGGCGATGGCTTTCAGAGGCCGCGTTGCCGTGGTCGCCCGCTTCGGTTCGGCGGATTTGGGCGCGATCCCTTGCCGAAGGCAAGACGCCCGATGAGGCGCTTCACAATCTGACCGAATTGGAACTTAGAAACCTAGCGCGTGATAAGATCACCCTGTGCTAGATTGCACATCACTTATTAAAACAATCAGGTCTGCGTGGCGTTGCGGGTTTCGCACTACGACCCACAACATTTGAACATATTCAGCGGTCGAACCATTCATCAAACAAACTATCGGCTAACATCAAATTATCCCCTAATCGCATCAATCAATCGGGGAAAATAAAAAACCACCACACGACAGATGTGCCCATTAACCCCAGGGCCCAAATAAAATGGGCCGGAATATACCGGCCTATTTCAAATTATATGTTCGCAAATAACCTATTCGCGATTACCAAGAAATTGCAGCAGGAACATAAATAGATTGATAAAATCAAGATACAGGCGCAACGCCCCCATAATGGCCGATTTATCAAGCCATTCTTGATCTCCATATTGCGCGTGATCAATATATTCCTGTTTGATTGACTGCGTATCATAGGCGGTAAGGCCCGCAAAGATCAAAACACCCAACGCAGAAATGGCAAACATCATGACCGAAGACATGATAAACAAATTCACAATGGACGCGAGGATCAGGCCAATCACACCCATCATTAAAAATGTTCCCCATCCGCTAAGGTCGCGTTTGGTGGTATACCCATAAAGGCTTAACCCCAAAAAGGCGATCGCGGTAATAAGGAAGGTTTGGACAATGCTAACCCCAGTAAAAACGGCGAAAATCCAGCTGATGGATACGCCCATCACGGCGGCGAAGGCATAAAAGAAAAGCTGCGCTGCCGCGGCGGACAGGCGATTGATAACCGCGCCAAAGGCAAACACCATAATCAGCGGGGCAAACATAATGATCCAACCCAATATATTCGGTTGCAACGTTATGGGGTCGCGGAATATCGCCAACAACGCATCGCTGGTGCCAATCGCCCACGCGGCCCCGGCGGTCACCAACATGCCAACCGACATGGTGGCGTAAACTTTGCTCATATGGGCGCGCAAACCAACATCAATTTGCGCCCTGGTTTGGGTCGCGTTGCGTGACTGGATCGTTTGATACTCAGCCATATCTTCCTCCTGAAGGACTAAATTAAATTAGGCGGGCTTAACCCGCGCTTACCATGGAATATTGGTGATTTGCGGCGAAATTTCAAGCAAAAGTGCACAACAATCGTGTCGCGTGATGTGTATGCGCAAAATTGTTGATTATTCCTTTGGGATTATGCGCAGGCCCAATTCCATCAACTGTTCCGTCGTGGGGGTGGAGGGCGCGGCCATCATGGCATCCTCGGCCCGTTGGTTCATGGGAAAGGGTATGACTTCACGAATGTTTGCGGTATCGGCCAAAATCATCACAATCCGGTCGATCCCCGCCGCGCATCCACCATGGGGTGGCGCGCCGTATTGAAAGGCGCCCAGCAAGCCGCCGAAACGTTTACGCACCTCATCCGCGCCATAGCCCGCGCGTTCAAATGCCTTGAACATAATTTCGGGCGTATGATTGCGAATTGCGCCCGAGACAAGCTCATATCCATTGCAGGCCAGGTCGTATTGATACCCCTTTACGGTTAGCGGATCGCCCTCTAGCGCCGCCAACCCGCCCTGGGGCATGGAAAATGGATTGTGGGAAAAATCAATGGCGCCGGTTTCGGCCTCCTGTTCATACATCGGAAAATCGACGATCCAGGCAAAGGCGAATCGGGTGTCATCAATCAGGCCCAGGTCGCGGCCAATTTCCACCCGCGCGCGCCCGGCGATGGATTCAAACTCCGCCGGTTTACCCGCCAGGAAAAACGCCGCGTCACCCGCATTCAGGCCAAGCTGTCGCCGAATCGCCTCGGCCCGTTCCGGCCCGATGTTTTTGGCCAGGGGGCCTGCGGGTTCGACCGCACCATCCGCGCCGCGCCAAAACATATACCCCATGCCCGGCAACCCTTGCGCTTGGGCCCAGGCATTCATGCGGTCGCAAAACTTGCGGGACCCACCGCCCGGGGCGGGGATGGCGCGCACCTCCGCCCCGTCCTGTTCCAGAATTTTGGCAAAAATCGCAAACCCGCCGCCCGCAAAATGGTCCGACACACGTTGCATCTTTATCGGAATGCGCAAATCGGGTTTATCGGTGCCATACCACAGCATTGCATCCGCATAGGAAATGCGCGGCCAATCCGCGTCGACCGTGCGCGTGCCGCCAAACTCTTCAAACACACCCTTTAGAATGGGTTCAACGGTGGCAAATACGTCTTCTTGGTCAACAAAGCTCATCTCAAGGTCGAGTTGGTAAAAATCGGTGGGCGAGCGATCTGCGCGGGGGTCTTCGTCGCGGAAACACGGCGCGATTTGGAAATATTTATCAAAGCCCGAGACCATCAACAGTTGTTTGAATTGTTGCGGCGCTTGCGGTAGGGCGTAAAATTTACCCGGGTGCAGGCGCGAGGGCACCAAAAAATCGCGTGCGCCTTCGGGGGAAGAGGCGGTGATGATCGGCGTTTGATATTCACGAAACCCAATATCCCACATGCGCCGCCGGATGCTGGCGATCACGTCCGCGCGTAGGGTCATGTTATGCTGCATCGCCGCGCGCCGCAGGTCCAGATAGCGACAGCGCAGGCGCGTTTCTTCGGGATAGTCTTGGTCACCGAACACTTGCAGGGGTAAATCGCCATTGACTGGCCCCAAAACCGCCATGTCGCGGATAAAAACCTCAACCTCGCCGGTGTCCAGGTTGCGGTTTACCAGGTTGGGGTCGCGGGCCTTGACGATCCCGTCGATGCGGATGCACCATTCGGCGCGCAGGTGTTCAACGGCGGCAAAGGCCGGGCTATCGGGGTCGCACAGCACCTGTGTGATGCCGTAATGATCGCGCAGGTCGATAAAAATAACCCCACCATGGTCGCGCCGCCGGTGAACCCACCCCGATAGACGGATGGTTTGGCCGACATCGCTTTGCCTAAGGTCGGCGCAGGTATGGCTGCGATAGGGGTGCATAATGTTGGATCCTTGGTTCGCTTTAGGGTGTTTTGTATATTTATTTTCGAAAAGTCTTAAGGCGTGTCGACTAAAATCCACAACCCAACGCGCGTGCAACGGCGCTAGGCGAAAACGGGGCCAATGGCCGTGACGTCAGCACACCATCAGTGCCTAAGCGTGTTGCCATGACGTGCGACCAATCTGCATCGGCCGTAATCATTTCTTGAGTGCCGCCACAATAGCGCACACCACCCGTGATAAAATCTTGGCCGATGCGGTGGTTGGTTAGGCCAGATAGGTGTGCAATTTCCGATAGCGCAATTTGCCCGGATGCGTCCGGCGTAACACGCCAAACCCGCAATGTGCGGGCCAAATGCGGGCGATCAATATATGCAATCTCGATAAACCCATCCCCGTCAAAATCCGCCACCCCAATCGGGGCGAGCCAGCGGTTAGGCCGGCCAATCGGTGGCGTCGCGGCATAAAGCATCAGGCCGGTTCGATCCGGCGTTGCCCCATAGACCACCAAACGCGCCCCTTGGGTGGCCGAGCTTTGGACGGTGATAATATCCAAAGATCCATCCCGGTTTAGGTCATAAAGACGGGGTTGGGTATCTTCGAACACATCTGTTTGGGGCAGGTTTAGCAGAACCGTGTTGCAGCGCCCATCATCAAAACCAATATTCGCGATCAGGGCCCCGGCCTCAACCGTATCGCCCAAAACACCATGCGGATATCGGCGTGTTGGTGCATCAAATCCCCCACCAAACAAAATACCGGCTTGCTCCTGGTCTTGTGTGGAAGAAATCCGAATATGCGAAACGGTTTCAGGCATCGCGCTGATGTCGCGTAAATTATCGCAGGCCAAGGCCATCGCCCCCGTGGCCAGCCACGCAAGGGCCGCAACACATAGGCCGCGGCACCAATATTGCAAGTGTCGCAGGGCGCGATGCGATAGCTTTTGGATCATCAAATTTGTTTTTCCGGGATCTGCACCACCAACCCATCCAAAGCATCCGTTACCTTCAACTGGCATGTTAAGCGCGAACGTTCGGGGTTGGGTTGATATGCAAATTCTAGCATGTCTTCCTCCATCGGGTCGATGGGGGGCAGTTTTTCAAACCATGCGGCATCGACGTAAACGTGGCATGTGGAACATGCACATGCCCCGCCACAATCGGCATCAATCCCGGGGATATTGTTATCGCGCGCGCCTTCCATCACGGTTAGGCCGTCTGCGACCTCAACCACATGTTCGGTTCCGTTATGTTCAATGTAGGTGATTTTTGCCATGGGTCGATCCCGTATTATCTGAATATAATCCCGTTTGGGTTAATACAGGCAACCCACGCTTTCCAGTGTGAAAATCACAGAAATGGGTGCAATAGGGTTTGCTCAGATGAACCGCGCCCACAGAGTGTGCACCCATATTGGGATGGGTGCGCCACATTGTTAATCCGCATATTGTCACCATGGGTGACGCATAAATTATGCTCAGCTTTCCAAGCTCAACGCAACAAATCGCGGCGAACCGGAGCGACGGATAAGCAACAGAATGCTTTTTTGACCGGCTTCGGTCGCCGTTTCGATGCGATCACGGAACATATCAACGCCTGTGACAGGCTGCTGGGCGACCTCTACAATCACATCGCGGGCTTGTAATCCCTTTGCCGCGGCATCGCTTTCTGGATCAACGCCTTCGATCACCAAACCACCCGATACCATCTGTGCCTCTAACTCTTCGCGTAACACATCGGTCAATGGGGCAAGGCGCATTCCTAAAATATCGCCGCTTTGATCTGGGGCTGGGGCGGTTTCATTGTCATCAGGGGTGTTGGATTCCAATCCCTCGGCCGTTTCACGGCGCCCCAGGGTCACGCGCAAGGTTTGCGTTTCACCATCGCGGAACACGATCACCCGCACCGTTTCACCCACGGCACTGTCGCCAACAATCCGCACCAATTCGCGGGTGTCGTTTACGTCTTCTCCATCAAACGTCAGGATCACATCCCCAACCTCAATCCCGCTGTCCAGGGCCGGGCCCGTGGGCACGTCGGTCACCAACGCACCACCTGGATCTTCGAGGCCTAGGTTTTCGGCAAGATCGTCGTTCACATCCTGAATGCGCACGCCCAACCAACCGCGCCGTGTTTCCCCAAATTCACGCAGTTGGTCGACCACATTGGTCACCACCGATGACGACATTGCAAATCCAATCCCGATCGACCCACCGGTGGGCGACAGGATCGCGGTATTTACGCCGATGACCTCGCCCCCCAGATTGAATAGGGGACCGCCTGAATTGCCACGGTTTATGGCCGCATCGGTTTGAATAAAATCGTCGTAGGTGCCCGACAGTGCCCGCCCCTCGGCCGAAACAACACCAACGGAAACGGAAAAACCTTGGCCCAAGGGATTGCCCATGGCCATGACCCAATCCCCCACCCGCATCACACCACTGTCGCCAAATTGCACATAAGGTAGCGGATTGTCAGACTCGACCTTTAGCAATGCAATATCGGTGTTGGGATCGGTGCCCACGATGGTTGCCTCAAGCTCAAAACCTTCGCGAAATTCGACAGCAATTTCATCGGCGCCTTCAATGACATGGTTGTTGGTGACGATGTATCCGTCCTCGGAAATTACAAACCCCGACCCCAGGGCTTGGCTACGGCGTGGGGCCCCATCAGGATTTTGGCGGTCAAGAAAATCTTCGAAGAAATCTTCAAATGGCGATCCCTCGGGCACGATTGGCGCGGGGCCTTGGCGGCCCGCAACCACGGCAGACGTTGTGATATTGACCACCGAATCGCCCACCTGATCGACCAGATCGGCAAATGTTGCCGGCGGGTTGGATTGTGCCGCGGATCCTTGCACTGTGGCGACCAGTATTAACGCGGCCAAAATCATGGCGGAACACATCAACACCATGCGGTGTGGCGCATTAAAACGCATAACAGGGTTTGTCACGATAACACGGTCCCGTGGGGGCATTTCGGGGGGAAGGATTTGCAGCGGCACGAAATTTATCTCCTGTCAAACAAATTTGGGTGTAGGTTTAGATGATACAATTTGCCCATCTAAATCTTGATATTTGTGTAAATTGTCTGTCAATCAACCTTTGCTTTTGGATTGATACAATGTGCACCTATCAAAACAGCGTGAAACATATGTTACACAAGATGCGCAGATACAGCGAGGGTTAAGTATTTATTTCCAAAGGGGTCATACACATACACCCCTTTTGATATTGATATTAAACTACGTGCGCCCCCACCATGCCACCCTTACCCCGGCAATCGTGGGGCAAGATTGGCATGTTTGATGTAAACCGCATCTATTGTGCCGGGGGCGATAGGCCGGAATTATCGAGGTATTCAAAAAATTCGCCATCGGGGCTAATGACCATTGTCGAATTTTGCTGCCGCAGCGCGCGTTCATATGCAATCATTGAACGATAGAATTCAAAGAATTCTTGATCTTCGCCAAAGGCTTCGGCGAAAATGCGATTACGTTCGGCGTCAGCTTCGCCTCGGGTAATTTCTGCCTCACGTTGCGATTCGGATACCAATTCTACGACCGTTCTATCGGCCTGGGCGCGCACACGTTGTGCGGCTTCGTTCCCGCGGGCAATTTCATCGGTGGCTTCACGTTCACGTTCGGCGCGCATACGGGCGAATGTTGCCTCTAGGTTTTGTGTAGGCAGGTTCGTTTGTTTTAGGCGCACGTCCAGAACCTCTAACCCCAAAACCTGGGCGCGGGCGCGGGCCTGCACTGTGATTTGACCCATCAATGCGGCGCGTTCTTCGGACAGGATTGTGTTTGATGTCACGCCATCGGCCCCCAAAACGGCACGAATTGTGGGGTTAATGATACCTTCCAAACGATCCTCGCCGGTGCGCAGACCACCCACACCCACGGCCTGGCGAAATTGTACCACATCGTTAATGCGGAATCGGGCAAAGGCATCAACGACAAGGCGGCGATCATCCGATGGCGTCACTTCGATTGGTGCAGTGTCAAGCGACAAAATCCGATCATCGTAGTAGACAACCTCTTGAATAAACGGCACCTTGAAATTTAGACCTGGGTCTTCAATCACTTGGCGAATTTGACCAAATTGCAGGACCAGCGCGCGCTGACGTTCGTCGACCACAAAAATCGAACTTAGCAAAAGCGCCGCAATTAAAACAAAAATAGGCGCAATGAAGGTTATACGTCGCATCAATTCCCACTCCCACCTGCGGATGTCGCGGCATTCGCGCCACGCCTTAATTCATTTAATGGCAGATAGGGCACAACGCCGCTACCGCCCTCAGGGCCGCCTTGGTCTAACAAAACCAAATCGACATCGGCCAAAACACGTTCCAGTGTTTCAAGATACAGGCGCCGCCGGGTGACCTCGGGCGCCTGCCGGTATTCGGTTAAAACGGCTAGAAAACGGCTTGCTTCCCCTTCGGCCTCGTTGATGACGCGGGCGCGATAGGCCTCGGCCTCTTCTAAAAGCTGCGCCGCCTCACCACGGGCGCCGGCCAGCACGCGGTTGGAATACGCATCGGCCTGGCGTTCTAAACGATCGCGCTCTTGTTCAGCGGCCTGCACCTCACGAAAGGCATCAATCACCTCGGCGGGTGGGTCGGCCCGGTCAAGGTTAAGGCGCACGATATTAACCCCGCTTTCATAGCTATTAAGCGTTTCTTGGATCAAAGTTTGCACACTGTTGGCAATCAATCCACGGTCGCGGTTTAAGATCGGGGCAAGCTGGCTTTGCGAAATAACTTCGCGCATTGCGGCCTCAGACACGGCGCGAATTGTTGCCTCAGGATCGCGCAGATTAAACAGATAAAGCGCAGGGTCGCTGATGTTCCAGACAACTTCGAAATCAATGTCGACGATGTTTTCGTCCGTGGTTAACATCAACCCCTCGGACGATGCTCCGGGGCGATTGGTGCCCAATGATTCGGTATTTTCGCGCGTAACGGCCAAAACCTCTGCAGAGACCAACGGCCAGGGTGCAAAATTCAAACCGGGGTTTCCAATACTGGAAAACTGGCCCAGAAATAGTTCGACCGATTGTTCTTCGGGCCGAACGGTGTAAAAAGAGCTGAAAATCCAGAACCCTGCGGCCACAAGAACCCCGATGATCCAAATTGCGCGGCTGGCAAAGGGGTTTTCGCCGCTTCCCTGGCCACCGCCGATGCCACGGCCCCCGCGGCCGCCCATCAATACGCGCAGCTGTTCCTGACCTTTTCGGACAATATCGTCGATCTCGGGGATTTGGGGATCCCCCCTGCCGCCAGATTGGGGTGACCCGCCATTTGTGTTGCCGCGATGTCCGCCGCCGCCCCAGGGTCCGCCTTCGTTGTTTGCCATCCCTCTATTTTTCCCTTTACTTGCGTATCTGTGATGTTGTGTGCGGGATACAAGCCGCGTCTTTACTATCAACCTGTGTTTTTTTTACCTGAAATCAAGCGGTGCGGACGGGTTGCCGCATCGTGACCAATTCCTCTGCCATTGTTGGATGCACCGCGACTGTGCGATCAAAATCCTCTTTCGTAGCGCCCATTTTTATGGCAATTCCTGCCAGTTGGATCATTTCGCCGGCTTGTGGCGCGACGATATGGCATCCTAAAACCTTGCGCGTTGCTTTTGAAACTAAAAGTTTCATCAAAACGCGATCACTGCGCCCGGCAAAGGCTGATTGCATGGGCCGAAACGACGCGCAATACACTTCAATCGGTTCTTGATCGCGGGCCTCTTCTTCTGATAATCCCACAGTGCCGAACTCTGGCTGTGTAAATACCGCTGATGGGATTAGATCATGGTCGATGGGCGTTGGGTTTCCGTTAAACACTGTTTCGGTAAAAGCCATACCTTCACGAATGGCAACCGGGGTTAGGTTGACCCGATTTGTGACGTCACCAATTGCATAGACGGACGGCACGGATGTTTGACTGTAAGCATCGACGACGACCTCACCCCGACGACCTATAGTAATGCCCGCCGCCTCTAACCCCATATGGGCGGTATTGGGCGCCCGGCCGGTGGCAAATAAAACGGTGTCAAATACGGCCTCTTGCCCATTGGTGGATTTTACCCAAACGGGACCGTTCGACGGACCTGCGGATTTGGCGGTTTGTTCGCCCGCCGGTGCCCCCATTATCGCCCCACCGGGCGCCAGGGTGTTTTGCGATGTCGCGGGCGCCATATCCATGATATTTGTGCCAAGATGCAGGTTGATACCTTTCGCGCGCATCATATCCGCGATCAAACCACGCGCTTCGTCATCAAACCCGCGCAGAATCTGGGCCCCGCGATAAAATTGCGTAACCTCGACACCCAAACCATTAAAAATGCACGCAAATTCACATGCGATATACCCCCCCCCCACGATTAAGATGGATTGGGGAAGCGTTGGCATATGAAAAATGTCATCCGACACAATACCTAAATGGGCATTGGGTAAATCGGGCCTAACGGGGCGCCCGCCTGTGGCAATAAGAATGTGTTTGGCCGTTTTCGTGGCGCCGTCGGACAACCGCACTGTGTGTGCATCATCAAGCACGGCACGGTCATTGTAAATTTCAACCCGCGATTTATGCAAAAGATCACGATACACCTCCTCTAAACGATCAAGTTCGGCGTTTAGGTGACCCGAAAATCGTAACCAATCAAATGAGCCTTCGGTTATGTCCCATCCGTAAGCGCGCGCATCGGTAAAGTCTTCACGATAGCTTGACGCAAAAACCATTAATTTTTTTGGCACGCACCCGCGTATAACACACGTGCCGCCCATTCGGTTATGTTCGGCAAGGGCGACCTTTGCGCCTTCGTTTGCGGCGGTTCGGGCCGCGCGCACACCGCCCGACCCGCCACCAATTACAAACAGATCATAATCAAATGTCATGATGATTTCCCGTTTAGGGCGGCTTGGGTCTGTTGCCGCCCATGCCCCGCGGTTTGGGGGGCGATTGAGGTGGGATTTCGATCGTGCCCGATCACAGCATTGGGGTTTTCACGCATTTCAACTGTACCATTAGCATGCCCTATAATCACAGTATCGCACATATCCAAGAATAGACCATTTTCAACAATGCCTGGTATTTGGTTCAATTCACGATGCAGATCGTATGGATTATCAATATGTGCCAAATGAAGATCTAAAATAAAATTGCCCTCGTCCGTTTGAAACGGTCTTTCGTTGTTAGATTTTTGGCGCCGCAAACGAATCGTGTGATCAGCATATCCTAATTCTGACAATTTGTTCCGAATCCACACCTGAGTTGCAGATTGACCAAAAGGTATAATTTCAACAGGCAATGCAAATTGTCCCAGCACATCAACCTGTTTTGATGCATCGGCAATAACGATCATTCGATTGGAGGCCGCCGCGACAATTTTTTCCCGCAAAAGCGCGCCACCGCCCCCTTTAATCAGATTTAGATGTTGATCACATTCGTCCGCCCCATCAATCGTCAGATCCAACGCAGATATATCGTCAAATGGGCGCACGATGATACCAACTTCGTGCGCCAATGCCGCCGTTTGCGCCGATGTCGCAACGGCCGTAACATGAAGGTCGGTGTTTTTTATGACAGTCCCTAGACATCGCACCATCCACGCGGCGGTGGACCCACTACCCAACCCTACGTTCATGCCGTTTTCGATGAAATCTACGGCGCGGCGGGCGGCGGCATACTTTGCCTTGTCGCTGGCAGAAATGGGAGAGATCATAAGAGGCACGGTTTTAGTGGTTTGTGGTTTGATATTTCAGTCATACCGAAGCCACACGATACACGCGACCCTAAAACGAACTTTTACAGTAGGTATGTCGTTGCTATCTAAAGCAACGCTTTGATGACAAAATCCAGATGCACGCGGGGTAAAATGATTAACATACCTGGCCCATTAAACGACAACTTGACCACGTTTTCCACAACCTCGTTAGAGGTTCCAATCTTTCGTGCAGGATGAAAATCTATCCCATCAATAGGCCATCGCAACCCTTGTGATTGGCCCGAAACGGATTGCATAGGAAACAAGGACACACGGGTATTTTTAGGAAGGGTTAGCGAAATTTGGCTCGGCGCGTGAAAAACAATGTCCTCTGCTCCAATCGCTATGCATCGCCGTTCAGCATGGCGCACCAATGTATGATACATAGCAAGCTGATGGTCGATCCGGCCACCGGTTACACCGATCGCCAAAACCAAAGGCGCCGCGATGTGGCGTAAGGCTTTGTCAAAATCGGTGGTGTCCTGCTCTGCGATATGATGAATGTGGGCGGGTGATATGATGGAATTTGTATGCGGATGATAAGAATCAAGATCACCGATCACGGCAACGGGAATATGCCCTGCCGCCAAAGCATTCTTTGCACCACTATCTGCAGCGACCAAAACAGGTGCCCGGGCCAGCGCGATCTTTAGATCGTTTTGCCCCAAGGCCCCACCTCCCAAAAGTGTTACAGCCCTAGCACTTGATACAATGGCCTTATGTGTATTGTGCATAAAAAGAAATTTCCAAGATTTACCTCTTTACTTTTCACTTATTAGATTTTTTAGAATAAATAGAGCATTTTAATAGAACTTCACTCTTCAAAATAAATCATTATAAAATAGAAGCCTTATAAATCAAAAATTGATGCGAAAATTTCTTAAGATTACTCTATGTGGAATTTTATGTGTTATAGCTTAAAGATAACCTTCAGATCGGAAACTTAGCTCACGTGCCTTACCAATCACCAGATGATCATGGATGATTATTCCCATGGTATCGGCCGCGTTATGGATGGCACGGGTCATTTCAATATCAGCGTGGCTTGGCGTCGGATCACCTGAGGGATGATTATGCACTAATATCAAAGCCGAGGCATTGAGTTCAAGCGCGCGTTTGATAACCTCGCGCGGGTAAACTGGAACATGATCGACTGTGCCTTCGCCCAGGGATTCGTCTGCGATCAAGAGATTTTTCCGATCTAGGTATAATACGCGAAACTGTTCAAGTTCCCGATGGGCCATCTTTGTTTGACAATATCGCAATAACGCATCCCAAGAGGAAAGAACCGGTTTATTAAGCACTTTTGCCCGGGCCATGCGGTGGCCCACAGCCTCTACCAATTTAAGCTCGAAAACCACGCGATCCCCCACGCCATCGACCTCTTTCAAACGGGCGGCGGGGGCGGCCAAAACACGATTTAGATCACCGAAACGTCTAAGCAACGCTTTGGCAAGTGGCTTTGTATCGCCACGCCGCAAAGCACGGTAAAGGATCATTTCCAAAAGTTCATAATCGGGCACGGCATCTGCCCCACCTTGCGTAAATCGTGTTCGTAAGCGTGCGCGATGGGCATGTTGATGATGCGCCGTGGCAGGTTTAGCCCCCCCTAGCCGCACTTGCGAAACAGGGCGCGGGCGTTGTGCAACAAACTTGTTAGTCGCATCATCGAAAGAAAAGGTATGTTGAATAGTCATATTCAATCGCTACGTATGAAATAGTTAATAAAAAGTTACAAATTCAAAATATTCCCTCAAAACCCTCTAAACTTCACACCCATGTGGGATAGAATCGCCCCGATGGTGAAAGTGTGAAAATGTCGTGTCCAGTATTGGTGACGCCAATCGAATGTTCAAATTGCGCTGATAAAGATTTGTCGCGGGTTACCGCAGTCCAATCATCAGCCAGAACCTTGGTTTCGGGGCGTCCCAAATTTACCATTGGTTCGATCGTGAAAAACATACCTTCTTCTAACACTGGTCCTGTGCCAGGTTTGCCATAATGCACGACGTTAGGGGGGGCATGAAAAACTTGGCCTAAACCATGGCCGCAGAAATCGCGCACCACGCTCATACGCTGCGCTTCGACATACGATTGTATCACGTGCCCGATGTCACCAAATGTTGCGCCGGGCTTTACGGCTTCGATACCTTTGCAAAGTGCATCGTGTGTCACTTGGATCAATCTTGCTGCTTTGCGATTGGGCTTACCTGCCACAAACATTCGGCTAGTGTCGCCAAACCAACCATCGACGATAACAGTGACGTCGATGTTTAGAATATCACCATCTTTCAAAATTTTTGGTCCTGGAATCCCATGGCAAACGACGTGATTGACGCTAATGCAGCTTGCGTGTTGATAGCCACGGTACCCTATTGTGGCCGAAATTGCGCCTGTGGCTTTAATGCGGGCTTCGATGGCGGCGTCAATCGCGCTTGTCGTTGTGCCAGGGAAGACTAATTCTGCCACGTTATCAAGAATTTTTGCCGCCACACGTCCCGCCCGATGCATCGCGGCGAAATCCTGTGGTGCATGGATGCGGATGCCATCCTTGGTCAAACGGCCCTTAAAATTATCCATGGCGGTCCCCTTTCGGCATCTTATGCACCTTAAATAACGTGGGGGGTGGGCATTTTCTAGCCACCTGCCGTGTGGTCATGGGCACCTTACCATCACCCATGCACCATGGGGATTGATTTTGTAACTTTGATTTCCTCGGGGCTAATTGCTGTGCCATAACACAACATTTCAACACCTGCTGCCTGTGCTCTTTCAAAGGCGACGGCATAGGTTGGGTCCAAATCACGGGCGAGGCAAAACCGCATACAATCTGTGCGTTGTATAAGATACAACATCACTGCCCGCCCACCTGCCTGCACGACTTTGCCCAATTCATCCAAATGCTTTGCACCGCGCGCTGTTATGCTATCGGGGAATTCGGCCCAATCCTCTGTCCGGCGTAGATGGACGTTTTTTACCTCGACATACGTATCTGGTCGCCCATCTGATGTTAAAAGAAAATCAATACGGCTACGGTTGCCATAGGTTTGTTCAGGTCGAACGGAATCGTATCCGGCCAATTCTGGGATATGGGCGTGCTGCAACGCCTCTGCCACAATACGGTTGGGCGCGGTTGCATCAATCCCCGCCCAATGCCCTTGGGGTAGCTCGACCAAACGCCAACCATAGCGTAATTTTTTTTTCGGGTCATTGTTGGGTTCTACCCAAATGCGCAAACCAGGTTGGTTAAGGCCCATCATACTGCCGGGATTGGGGCAATGGGCCACAGACTGCGTGCCATCATCCAAGCGAATATCTGCCAAAAATCGTTTATAGCGTTTTAGCAACGTCGCGGGAATTAAAGGGGTTTGAAAGCGCATGATCTGCCCCTATACCGTGGATTGACCCAATGGCAAGACAGAAGGCCACCACAATGACCATCCCCACCGCAGCCATGTTGGTAATTGGTGATGAAATTCTTTCCGGTCGCACCAGGGATGCGAACATGCATCATTTGGCAAAAGTATTGACCAGCCATGGTTTCCGTTTGGGTGAAGCGCGGGTTGTGGTTGATGACCACGCCGCCATAATCGCAGCCGTGCGCGACCTAAGCGCAACCCGGGATCATCTGTTCACCTCAGGCGGGATCGGCCCAACCCACGATGACATCACGGCCGAGGCGGTGGCGACCGCGTTTGATGTGCCCATCGCCGTGCGTTCAGATGCGCACGCAATTTTACAGGCATACTATGACAAACAACAAATACCCTTGAACGAGGCCCGCCTGCGCATGGCGCGTATCCCCCAAGGGGCGACATTGATTGACAATCCTATTTCGGCGGCGCCCGGGTTTACCTTGCAAAACGTTCACGTCCTGGCAGGTGTGCCCGCGATTTTTAATGCGATGTTGGCCGGGCTTTTGCCCAAACTTACGGGTGGGGTGCCAATGATGTCGCATTCTATCCGTGTCGAACGTGGCGAAGGCGATATTGCCGAACCTTTGGGCGTCTTGGCCAAAGCGCATCCAGAGCTTTCCATAGGGTGTTACCCATTTTCCGAAAATGGCGTAAGCGGTGCAAACATCGTGGTGCGGGGCCAGGATGCCATCGCGATCGAACATGTTATGTCACACCTTCAACACCTTTTCCCAGGGGCCGAATGACCCAGATTTCCCATGCTATAGCATCGAACAATCCCACACCGTGCGCCCCGAATACTGCGCGCTTTTAATCCAGCTTTCGCGCCTCATCCTCTAACATAATCGGAATACCGCCGCGAATAGGGTAAGCAAGATAGGCAGCCTTGGAAATCAATTCTTGTCGTTCTGCATCATAGCTCAGAGGCGCATGTGTCATGGGGCAAACCAACATTTCCAACATGCGCCGATCTGTTGGCACAGGTG
The DNA here is from genome assembly GCA_937916365.1 of uncultured Jannaschia sp. GTDB lineage: Bacteria > Pseudomonadota > Alphaproteobacteria > Rhodobacterales > Rhodobacteraceae > JANSYL01. The sequence continues at coordinate 24,374 of CALFSY010000066.1, forward strand.
TGGTTGTATTTGGTTCTGGTTCTACGGCTGCTATGGCTTTGGTCATTGTAAAATTTCCTCGGACGTGCCCTGGCGCATCGCAAATTCAATCAACGTCACCAAGGTTTCGCGCCTTGATCTAAGCGATGGTGCCTCTAACAACGCCTGTTTTTCCTCGGCCCCGAACGGGCACAACATTGATAGCACATTGATCAGCATTTCGTCATCTGCCTCTCTTAGCAAATCCCAATCTGTGGAAAGCGACATGGCCTCAAAATAACGCACGAGGACATCCCAAAAGGCCGAGCGATCAAAACCTGTATCGATTTCGGCGGGGGCGAGGTCAGCATCGAACCCATCCCACAAAACATCACAACGTCGATACGGGGTAAACCCTGTGATTTCCGCCTGAATACGATATCGGGCGACCCCCTTAAGCGTAATCATATATCGCCCATCTTCGGTTTCCGAAAATTGTGTCACCCGACCGGCACAACCGATTTTATACAGACCCTTTTCTTTTTGGCCCGGCTTTCCAATCGGTTGAATCATGCCAATCAACCGGTGGGACGTTTTTAACGCATCATCGAGCATGGTCAGATAGCGCGGTTCGAAAATATTTAGCGGTATACTTGACTGTGGTAACAACACAGTCCGCGATAGCGGGAATATCGCAATCGTATTTGGCAAATCGCGCATGGAAAACATAGACACAAGGCCCTCAAAATTAAGAAAATATCATAGAACCAAGCCTGCGCCGCCCGTTGCGTGCAATCGGATCTTGGGGGGTAAGTGCCTCAAATATCGTGAAAAGCTGCGTTTTTGCGGCACTGTCATTCCAATCGCGGTCGCGGCGGAACAGTTCCAGCAACTGATCAACGGCGGCTTGTGTGTCGCCGGCGGCGTGTAATGCCTGGGCGTACTCAAACCGTGCCTGATGATCGCTGGGGTTGGCATCAACGGCGGCGGATAAATCTGCCAATGGCCCGGCATCGGCCGCCTGACGAGCAAGCGCAATTTGCGCACGGGCCGATTCTATTTCTGGGGCTGAGGCGACAGCGTCCGGGGCAGCGTTTATGATGGCCTCGGCCTTATCGACATCGCCCAAGGCCAAATGCGCCCGCGCCAACCCACCCATCGCCGCCGCATTTTCGGGATCTTGCCCCAAGATGCCCGCGAAAATCTGCGCAGCATCGACAACCGCACCTTGGGTCAACATCTGTTCGGCTTGTGCGATAGCATCGGCCAAACCGCCATCCCCCGTAAGACCCACCAGTTGTTTGACAAAATTATCAATCTGGCTTTGGGCCACAGCGCCTTGGAATCCATCAACAGGTTGACCCTGCCAAAAGGCGTATACGGTGGGAATAGATTGCACACGTAGTTGCGCCGCGGTCTGTTGGTTGCGATCCACATCGACCTTGACCAACTTTACCTTGCCATTTTGGGCGCGCACGGCCTGTTCCAGCATGGGGGTCAACGTTTTGCACGGCCCACACCACGTGGCCCAGAAATCGACGATTACCGGTGTATCTTGGCTGGCCGTCACCACATCCTGCATAAAGGTGGCGTCGGTGCTGTCTGTTATAATCGTCTCATCGGACGGCATAGCGCCGCTGGTTTGGCTAAATTCCAACATATCGCCCCCTGTTTCATCATTTAGTCAACTATATGGCCCGCATCGGGGACAGGCCAAGGGGGGATCGCACGACAAATGGGAATTGCACATAAATTTTGCGGTGGCATGAAAGACATCTGCACAGTGCGCGTTGGCGATCCTCGCGCCCCCAACACACCTTACAATTTTTATTCTTCAATCTTTTCTTTCCTAATATCTTTAAGGTCTAGGCCCAAGAAAAAGGCCAAAATGGATCGGATCAACACAAAAATACCAAGTGTGATAAGGCTATCGCGGGTTTGCACAAGACCGGAATGAATCACATCCGACACAACCATAAAGTCAATGGCCATAATAACATGGCTTAAGAATTCCACGCGAATATCTTGAAACAATTTGGCGCATTGATACCCGCGCAAGCGCTGAAATTCAAAGGCAACATAGCGAATCGTGAATTTCACGACGGTGAAAATCAAAATCGCATATCCGATCACATCAACAATAATTGTTACGGGATCAAGAATGATGAAAATGTTTTCGGCCATCGCAGCAAACATTGGGGGGCCGTATTGGATCAGCGGTATTCAGGATTGTCGAAATCGAAACGGCATCCGGCATCCCATTCGGATCGTTGGTTACCATGGGCCGGAACACCGCCTGCATCCTTTATCATCCGCGCCATGTGCATCAGGTTCCAGGTCATGAATGTGGTATTGCGATTTGTGAAATCATTTTCCGGCCCCCCCGATCCATCATCAAGGTAAGAAGGGCCTGGCCCCGCCTCACCCAACCATGCGGCATCGGCCTGTGGGGGAATAACATAGCCGAGGTGTTGCAAAGAATACAAAATGTTCATCGCGCAATGCTTTGCCCCATCTTCATTGCCCGTGATCAGACATCCGCCAACGCGGCCATAATACGCATATTGCCCGTGATCGTTCAAAAGGTGTGAATTGCCATAAAGCCGTTCGATAACCTGGGTGCAGACCGACGATTTTTCGCCTAGCCAGATTGGGGACAACAACACCAAAATATCGGCGGCTTTGACCTTTTCAAAAATTTCGGGCCAGGCATCGTTTTCCCAGCCGTGCGCACGCATATCTGGCATCACACCTGTGGCGATAGGGTAATCAACCGCCCGCAGCGTTTCGACAGTAACACCGTTTTTTTCCATAATCGCCTGGGAAATACGGGCCAATCCATCCGTGTGCGACATACCCGGTGAACGTTTCAAGGTGCAGTTGATGAACAACGCGCGTAAATCGCTGAAATCCCATTTGCTGGTGCTGCATTGCGCAAGTTGTTGTTCATTTAAGACCATGGTTTTTTCCTTAATCGTATTCGGGCAACCGATTTTCGTGATGTCATACCTAAACAGATAGCCTTCGTTGGGGGTATGGGCCAGGCAGATGCCTACGCCACCAAACGATACCCCCCCGATTCCGTCACCAATAATTGCGCGTTTGATGGATTGGGTTCGATTTTTTGGCGTAGGCGGTAAATGTGGGTTTCTAACGTGTGCGTTGTAACGCCCGCATTATATCCCCAAACCTCGTGCAGCAAAACATCGCGGGCCACCACACCATCGCGGGCACGGTAGAGGTATTTTAGGATATTGGTTTCTTTTTCCGTTAAGCGGATTTTTCGCGCATCTTCGGTTTGCAACAGTTTCATTGCCGGTTTGAACGTGTATGGGCCAAGTTGAAAAACCGCATCTTCGGATTGTTCGTGTTGGCGCAGTTGCACCCGCACCCGCGCCAAAAGCACAGGAAAACGGAACGGTTTGGTCACATAATCATTTGCGCCGGCATCAAGGCCCAAAATCGTGTCGGAATCACTATCGTGACCCGTTAACATTATGATCGGGCATTTCACGCCTTGTTTGCGCATTAAACGGCACAACTCACGCCCATCGGTATCCGGCAAACCAACGTCTAAGATGGCAAGATCATACAAATTTTCCCTTACCCTTTCCATCGCCTGGGCGCCTGTGGCGGCCTCAAACACGTCAAAATCCCCGGTCATGACCAACTGTTCATACAGGGCTTCGCGTAAATCGTCGTCATCATCGACCAAAAGAATTTGTTTTAACGTTGTCATCGCATCTATCCTTTGCATTTGATATTCATCACATGCAAAGGGCGGTTGATTTTGACAACCTTACACGCATTTATGACAGTGGTTTTCACGCAGCCGTGTCAAAAATAGAGGGATTGTTTCAATCCCGCGCCACATACTACCCTATAAGGTGGTTAAGGAAATTTGCCCATGTCTATCACCCCAAATGCAATGGAACAGATCGCGCGCGCGCGCACGGACATGCGTCGGGGGTTGCCATTTGTGATCGCAGATGGGGGCGACGGTCTTTTGGTTGTGGCTGCCGAAACAGTGAACGAAGATCGGTTTGGTTTTTTCGTCGCCCATCGGAACCCCGCACCCGTGGTCACTCTCACGGCGTGGCGCGCCGCAACATTAAAGGCCCGCATTTATGACGATGATATTGCGCGTATAATTTTACCGCCCGATGTTGGCATAGCTTGGCTGCGGTGCTTGGCCGATCCCGCGCGGGATTTGGATATGCCGTTAAAAGGCCCCCTGCAAACGCTGCGTGATGGGCAGGCACGGCTGCATCGTATGGCCATCGCCATGGCAAAATCTGCCCAGGTTTTGCCAGCGGTCCTTGCACTAACAATCGACAATCCGGCGGCATTTGCACAGGCGCACGATCTCAACATTCTGCCGGTCGATGCGATTGATGAAAATCTTACACACGAACATGCCCCTTTCCCCGTGGCGGCGGGGCAAATCCCACTGGCCGCGGCAGGGGCGGGGCGGGTGCATGTTTTCCGGCCCGCCGATGGAGGGGCCGAACATTACGCCATTGAAATTGGCCGCCCCGCGCGAAACCATCCGGTGTTAACCCGTTTGCATTCCGCGTGTTTCACGGGGGATGTTTTAGGATCGTTGAAATGCGACTGTGGGCCCCAACTGCACAAAGCGTTGGCCGATATGGGTGAGGTTGGCGAAGGATTGCTGATCTATCTTAATCAAGAGGGGCGCGGCATTGGGCTGGCCAATAAAATGCGCGCCTACACCCTGCAAGATCAGGGGTTTGACACTGTCGAGGCCAACCATAGGCTTGGGTTTGAAGATGATGAACGCGATTTTCGTATCGGCGCCCATATCATAAAAACAATGGGGTTTGGATCCATTCGGCTGATGACAAATAATCCCCGTAAGGTAGACATGATGCAGGCCATGGGGATTACCGTGACCGATCGGGTGCCTTTGATTGTGGGGAAAAATCCGCACAATGCGGCCTATTTAGCGGTCAAGGCGCAAAAATCGGGGCATTTGTTGTGATACCCGCCCTTACGCCGCGGGATATGGTGGTAACATCCCAGGGCCTTTGGTTTTGGGGGCGGTTATTTCCCTGTTCCATCGGGCGTGGGGGTATAACCCGCCACAAACGCGAAGGTGACGGCGCCACGCCCGCAGGCATCCATCATGTGGCGGGATGCCTTTACCGCGCGGATCGTATGGCATCGCCGCGTGTTGGGGCGCGGGCCATCGGGCCACGTGATTTATGGTGCGATGATCCGCAGGATCAAAACTATAACATGATGATGCGGGGGCCGTATGCGGCGTCTCATGAACGGCTGCGGCGGGGGGATCGGCAATACGATCTGGTGCTTATAACCGATTGGAATTGGCCCCACGCAACCCCGGGAAAAGGATCAGCCATTTTTATCCATGCCTGGCGTGGGCCTGGCCTTCCCACGGCGGGATGCGTTGCCCTAGCCGCGCCCCATTTGCGGTGGATCACAAAGCGGATCGAACACAACACGCGCTTAATCGTGCCGCCAAGCAGCATTGAATAGCAAAACTGCGAAATAACTACTGACTGATTTATAATACTTGTGTGCTGCGTGGTGTCCTTTTTCGGCCGTGGGCCAAAGCATCGCTTTATTCCCGCGCGGGATCGGCGGGATAGGTGCCTAAAATCTTTAACATACTGGTGAAATATCCCAATTCCTCTAGCGCGCGGGCAACGGGCGGATCGTCGGGGTGGCCTTCTATATCGGCATAAAATTGCGTTGCGTTGAACGACCCATCCACCATGTAGGATTCGAGCTTTGTCATATTCACGCCATTGGTCGCAAACCCGCCCATCGCCTTGTAAAGAGCGGCGGGAATGTTGCGCACGCGGAACACAAACGTTGTCATCATGTGGGGTGCGCGGCGGGTCATATCCGGTTCCTGCGCCATGATAAGAAACCGCGTGGTGTTGGTGTCGTGATCTTCGATATGTTTGGCCAATACAGTCAGCCCATAAATTTCACCCGCCAGGTCAGAGGCCAACGCCGCCTTGGTTTTGTCGCCCCCCGCGGCCACATCCCGCGCGGCGCGGGCGTTATCGGGGCTGATGCGGCCCGTGATGTTATGGTCACGCAGAAACCGCGCGCATTGGGGCAATAGCACCAGATGACCCGACGCCTCGATTACATCGGCTAGGGTGGCCCCCGGCACACCTAACAAATTGATGTGCACCCGCACAAAAGCCTCATCAACGATATGAAGATCTGAATCGGGCAAAAGGCGATGAATATCGGCCACACGGCCATAGGTTGTGTTTTCCACAGGTAAAATTGCCTGCGCAGCGGCCCCCGAGACCACGGCGGCGATAGTATCTTCAAATGTTGCACACGGAAGGGGATCAAACCCCGGGCGTGCAGTATGGCAAGCCTGGTGCGAATAGGCGCCAGGTTCGCCTTGGAATGCGATGCGTTTTGGGGTCATGGCGTAGGTTTGATCGAAATCCTGCGATGTGGGCGTTTGGTCGCGCTTTCTAAACCTTGCCTTAGGTATGGAAAACCCCCTAGATAGCTATAAAATGCGATAGGTAAACGACTAAGTGGGCTTGAAATGTTCGATACAATGACAATCACAAAGGTAATTGGCGCCATGTGCGCGGCACTTTTGATTTTTCTCTTGGGGGGGTGGGCCGCAGAGGAAATGTATGCCATCGACACGCATGGCGAAGACCACGTCGCCGGCTATTTTATTGAAACCGGCGGCGATGATGTGGACGATACAGAAACCCAGGTGGTCGAAGTTGCCTTTGCCGATGTGTATGCCACCGCCGACGCCAGCGCGGGGGAACGTTTATGGCGGCAATGTTCGGCCTGCCATGCGTTGGAGCCGGGGCGCAATGGCACCGGCCCTTATCTGCACGGGATCGTCGGGCGCGCCAAACATAACGTTGAAGAATTTCGATATTCCGACGCGCTTATGGCGTTAGAGGGCGATTGGACAGCAGAAAATCTTTCAGAATTTATTGCAAACCCAAGGGAATATGCCCCCGGAACGGCGATGGTGTATAACGGCATGGCCGATGTGGAAGACCGTGCAAATCTAATTGCGTATTTAGCAACGTTTGAATGATTCATATACACCGCCCTTAGGGTTACGTGCCAAATGATCGTGCGGCCTACACAGACCCATAACATGTTTGTCACTTGCCAACATGCAGTGTGAATGACTAGCCTGCATAGACCCATTCAACATTTATCATTTCATGTATCCCAATACAGAGGTGCCCATGCCGCCCCGCGCCCCCCGACTTTTAATGAAAACCGCGCTGCGATGTCAGAGTGTAACAAAGATTTTTGTGTGGGCTGCATTGGTTTGGGCGGGCCTAGGCACAATGGGCCTGTCACAAGAACCGCCGCATGAAAACGATCTGATTGTCACCCATGGTGTATCAACATTTGGCGCGTTGCGTTATGACGCCAATTTTCCAAATCTTGACTACGTCAACCCCGATGCCCCGCAAGGGGGTGAAATATCATTTGCCTGGGCTTCGGGGCAATTTGATTCCCTGCACCCTTATACACGGGTTGGTCGCCCTGCCGTTTTATCGTCAATCTTTTTTGAATCCATGCTGGAAGGCACGGCAGATGAAATTGGATCGGCATATTGTTTGTTGTGTGAAACCATCGCGTATCCGACGGATGTATCCTTTGTCATTTTTACCATCCGCGACGATGCGCGATTTTCCGATGGCACACCGATTACCGCCGCAGACGCATTATTTTCTTATGAAATTCTGCGGGATGAGGGATTGCCCAGTTTTCGCGCCTCAATACCACTGACCATTCAATCGGCGGAAATTTTGGATGATCGCCGCATAAAATTCAATTTCAACCCTGACGCCCCAATTCGGGGGCGGATCGTGTCCGCCGGTGGCCTGCCGGTTTTTAGCCAGGCCAGCCACGTGGCGTCTGGTCTTGCATTTGAAGACAGCAGGCTTACCCCCCTTATCGGATCTGGCCCTTATGTTTTGGGTGAGGCCGAACCGGGCCATCGTGTCGTTTACACCCGTAATCGGGATTATTGGGGCAACGATTTACCTCTTAATCGTGGGCGATATAATTTCGACAGTATCCGCATCGAATACTATGGCGATGCCTTGGCCGCATTCGAAGGGTTCACGGCGGGCACCTACACCTTTCGCCAAGAAAGCAGCAGCCAAGCCTGGGCTAACAACTACAATTTTCCCAAATTAACCCAAGGCATTGTGGTGCGCGAAGAATTGCCCGACGGCACCATCGCAACCGGTCAAAGTTTTGTCTTAAACCTGCGGCGTGAAAAGTTTCAGGACGTGCGCGTGCGAAACGCCATTGCGTTGATGTTCAATTTTGAATGGACAAACGAAACCCTGTTTTCTGGGCTGTATTCCCCTATTTACAGTTTTTGGGAAAACACCGATCTAGCCGCCCAAGGTTTGCCCAGTGCTGCGGAATTAGCGGTGTTAGACCCCTTACGCGATGTGTTGCCGCCCACCGTGTTTACAGATGAACCATTTGTGGTGACCCCATCAAACCCAGCGCGGGCTTTCGATCGTCGCCAGGCGCGGTTGGCCGTGGCATTGTTGGAGCAGGCGGGGTGGATCACGGGCGATGATGGCCTAGTGCGCAATGCTGCGGGGCAAACGTTGGATGTAGAGTTTTTGAATTCCTCCCCCCTATTTGATCGGGTGATTAATCCGTATGTGGAAAATTTGCGCAATATCGGCATTAATGCCTCGCTCCGGCGGGTGGATAATGCACAGTTCAGCCAAAGGCAGCGCGACGCAGATTTTGACATCATAACCGATCATTTCCCCATGGGATACGAACCAGGCGCAGGATTGCGGCAATATTTCGGATCCATCGGCGCGGATGAGGCATTGTTTAATTCCCCCGGGTTAAGCGACGAAGGCGTCAACCGATTGATCGAAATTGTCGTGAATGCCGAAACACAAGACGACCTTACGGCGGCTGTTCGCGCGTTGGATCGTGTGTTACGCGCGCATGTAATTCGCGTGCCACAATGGTTTAACAATGCGCATTGGGTGGCCTATTATGATATGTATCGGTATCCTGATCCATTGCCGCCCTACGATTTAGGATTTCTAGATTTTTGGTGGATTGATCCGGAGGCTGAGGCAAATTTACAGACCCAAGGCGCGTTTTAACACACCATGGGCGCCTATATCGTCAGACGTCTATCGTTGATTATTCCAACGCTGTTGGGGATCATGGTGTTAAACTTTGCTTTGACACAGTTCATTCCCGGCGGCCCCATCGAACAGGTTTTGGCGCAACTTGACGGCCAAGGCGATGTATTTGAAGCGATTGCAGGCGCAGGCACCGAAACCATTGGTGAAACCAACATCAACGATACCTATCAGGGCGCGCGCGGTTTGCCGCAGGATTTTTTGGATGATCTGCGCGTGCAATTCAATTTCGCCCGCATCGTGTGCGACGACACCCATACTGGCCCCCCCGATCTGTCAAATCCCGCTTGTGGGGCCGAAGACATCCCAGGTGTCGAACGATTTTTTTTAATGATCTGGGATTACCTGCGCTTTGATTTCGGGGAAAGCTATTTTCGGTCTATTTCTGTGGTTGATTTGGTGCTGGAAAAAATGCCCGTGTCAATCTCGCTTGGCCTGTGGTCAACATTGATTGCCTATTTGGTGTCGATCCCTTTGGGCATACGAAAAGCCATGCGCGACGGTAGCCGTTTTGACACATGGACATCGGGGGTTATCATCGTGGCATATGCGATCCCTGGGTTTTTATTCGCTATTTTATTGCTGATCCTGTTTGCAGGGGGGCGGTATTTTCAAATTTTCCCGTTGCGGGGGTTGGTGTCGGACGGATGGGCCGACATGACAACTATCCAACAAATTGGCGATTATTTTTGGCACATCACATTGCCGGTTTTGGCATCAACCATCGCGGCCTTCGCAACGTTGACATTGCTGACCAAAAATAGCTTTTTGGATGAAATAAAAAAACAATACGTGATGACAGCACGGGCAAAGGGGCTGCGCGACAATGCGGTGTTGTATGGTCATGTGTTCCGAAATGCCATGTTGATTGTCATCGCGGGGTTTCCGGCGGTGTTTGTGGGGGTATTTTTCGGCGGCTCATTGATTATCGAAACGATTTTTAGCCTTGATGGATTGGGCCGTTTGGCGTTTGAGGCAGCGGTTAGCCGCGATTATCCGGTCATTTTCGGCACACTTTTTGTGTTCGGTTTAATCGGCCTAATTGTGGGTATTTTATCAGACTTGATGTATATCTGGATCGATCCGCGGATTGATTTTGAAACGCGCGAGGTATGACAATGCCGGATCAATCCCTGCCCGCACGGCGTTTTCATTTGGCACTTTCACCGTTAAACCGCCGCCGCTGGACCAATTTTAAGGCAAACCGGCGCGCCTATTGGTCATTGATCGTTTTTGCGGTGCTTTATGGTCTGTCACTTTGCGCCGAATTCATTGCTAATGATCGGCCTTTGTTGGTGCGGTATCAAGGGGCGTTTTATACCCCTATCTTTAACTTTTATCCCGAAACGGCCTTTGGCGGTGATTTCCGAACCGAAGCCGTTTATCGCGATGTTGAAGTGCAGTGTCTTATCATTTCTGGCGGGCTGGAGGCATGTTGGGACGCCCCCCAGGATGTCATCGCCGAGGTGAGACAAACCGCCGCCCATGACGGGCAGAACGTGATGCGCGGGTGGTTGTTGTGGCCGCCCATCCCCTACAGTTACGACACCGTGAATGATTTGGACCGTGCCGCCCCATCACCGCCCAATGCCGATCATTGGTTGGGCACCGACGATACCGCACGCGATGTTTTGGCGCGTGTAATCTATGGATTTCGCCTATCGGTAAGTTTTGCGTTGATTGTCACGTTGGCAACCTCGATCATCGGTATCGCCGCCGGCGCCGCACAAGGGTATTTTGGCGGCTGGATTGATTTGTTTTTTCAACGTATTATCGAAATTTGGAACGCCACGCCCAGCCTTTATATCATCATTATCGTTTCCGCGATTTTCGCGGTGAACTTTTGGCTTTTGGCCGGATTGATGGTGTTGTTTGGATGGACAGGATTGGTGGGGGTTGTGCGGGCCGAATTTTTGCGTGCGCGAAATTTTGAATACATCCGTGCGGCGCGGGCGTTAGGCGTTTCAAGTGGCGTCATCATGTTTCGCCATGTGTTGCCAAACGCCATGGTTGCAACGCTGACATTTCTACCTTTTACTGTAACGGGCACAATCAGCGGTCTGGCCGTGCTTGATTTTTTGGGGTTTGGGTTACCATCATCGGCCCCTTCTTTGGGGGAAATGACCCTGCAGGCGCGCAATAATTTGGCCGCACCTTGGTTGGGCTTCACCGCATTTTTCACGTTTGCGATCATGCTATCGCTTTTGGTGTTTATTTTTGAAGGTGTGCGTGATGCCTTCGACCCAAGAAAGACATTTGCATGAATGTTTTGAACGTGCGCAATTTGTCGGTGACCTTTACGCAAGGGGCGCGCACTGTGCGGGCGGTTAACGATGTATCTTTCACGGTAGATAAAGGCGAAACAGTCGCTTTGGTGGGCGAATCCGGATCCGGGAAATCCGTCACGGCGTTGTCTACTGTGGCGCTTTTGCCGTCTTCGGCCCATGTCGAAGGATCGGTTACATATAACGGGCAACAGATGGTCGGCGCCCCCGATACAGTGCTGCGCGGTGTGCGCGGCAATGACATCAGTTTCATTTTTCAAGAACCGATGACATCGCTTAACCCTTTGCACACACTGGAAAAACAAATCAGCGAAAGCTTGACCTTGCACCAAGGTCTGCGTGGGGAAAAGGCCCGCGCGCGGGTAATTGAATTGTTAACCAAGGTAGGTATTCGTGACCCAGAAACCCGATTAGGGGCCTATCCCCATCAATTATCGGGGGGGCAACGGCAACGGGTCATGATCGCCATGGCCTTGGCCAATGAGCCAGACCTGTTGATCGCCGATGAACCCACAACCGCCCTTGACGTCACGATCCAGGCACAAATCCTTGACCTATTGGCCGATCTCAAAACGTCCGAAGGGATGAGCCTGTTGTTCATTACCCACGATCTAGGGATTGTGCGGCGGATTGCCGATCGGGTGTGTGTCATGCAAAATGGCGACATCGTCGAACAAGGCCCCACCACCGATATTTTCGACACGCCGCGCCATACATATACACAAAAATTGTTAGCTGCCGAACCCACCGGCACCCCCCACCCTGTGGCTAGTGATGCGCCTACGGTGGTGTCTACACGCGATTTACGGGTCTGGTTTCCGATCCAACGCGGTCTACTGCGCCGCACGGCGGGGTATGTAAAGGCGGTCAATGCCGCCACCCTAAACGTGCGGGCCGGGGAAACATTGGGCGTCGTGGGCGAAAGCGGATCGGGAAAAACCACCCTGGCCCTGGCGATTTTGCGATTGATTGCTTCAAACGGGCCAATCGTATTTTTGGGCCGCGATGTGCAAGGGTTAAAATCGCGTGATTTGCGGCCCATCCGCCGTGATATGCAAATCGTGTTTCAAGATCCCTATGGGTCGCTTAGCCCGCGCATGACGATCGAACGGATCGTGGGCGAAGGTTTGTCAATCCATGGTGTGCCACACGCGGAACAGCGACAAAGAATTGCCAATATCCTTGGCGAAGTGGGCCTTGATCCTGCAATGATGGATCGCTACCCACATGAATTTTCCGGCGGCCAACGACAGCGGATCGCCATCGCACGTGCCATGATCTTGCGGCCGAAATTTGTGGTGTTGGATGAACCAACCTCGGCCCTTGATCGAACGGTCCAGGTGCAAATCGTGGCATTGCTGCGCGATTTACAGCGACGGTATGGGTTGGCCTATCTATTTATTTCCCACGATTTTGGCGTGGTGCGCGCGCTAAGCCATCAGGTGATTGTCATGAAACAAGGCGATGTGATTGAAACCGCCGCGACGGAAACTTTATTCAAAACCCCACGCACAGCGTATACGCGGGATCTTTTGCAAGCGGCGTTTGCAAACAGTGTGGGAACAGCGTCCTAACACATCGACCGCACCGGTAAGATACCAACCCTAACATACCTATTCCGCCGCCAGAGGTGTAGTATGCCATGCAGCGCCAATGAAATTACCCATAACCTTATTTAACGTGTTTTTTACAAATCCAAAGTTTTCATTTGGACGAATTAGGCGTTCATCCATATAAAGCGCCCGGTTGATTTCAACTTGCACGGCATGGCGGCCCTGCTTTGGGCATCCATAGTGTTGAATCACAAATGCCCCGGCGAATGGGGCGTTTCGGCATACGCACAGACCGGCGGAAAAAAACGCGGCCTCCAACGCATCCACAAAATCACGCGCCGCCGAAGCACCAAACCGATCACCCAACACAACATCGGGCCGTGGGCCCCCCGGGTGCGCCACACCATTCAACGCATCGTGGGGCATTGAATGAAAATCCACCAAAATGGCATGACCAAAACGTTCATGCGCATGCGTCATCAAACGATCCAGTTGGGCATGGTAAGGTTTCCAGATCCGATCAATTCTGCTTCGCGCCTCGGCCTGGGTAAGTTTGCCGCGATAAATCGCGCGACCATGGGCCACAACGCGCGGAATTACCCCTAAACCCGAATGAATACGCGGCGTTTTGGCAACCGCACCCACGCCCTGCACAACTTGGGGGTCCACCTCATCAATATTGCGGTTCAGATCGACATAAGCGCGCGGGTATTCGGCCACCAAAAGCGGCGCCCCAAATTTCGGCGCATCGGCGATTAACATATCAACAAATGCGTCCTCTGACGATCGGATACTTTGTTCATCCAACACGCTAACATCCAAAAACGCGCTGGGATAATACCGCCCCGAATGTGGTGAAGCAACCACAACCGGCGTCGTGATGTCATTGGGCATAGCCAAACGATAGGCTGCACGCATTGCAAATTTTCCGTAATCGGTGTTTGCCTTTTACGCTTTGACTATATGCACATTTTTCATAAGGGCAAAGGCCCTTGAACCATGCAACCAATCCCTTTATAAATTTCGCATTATTTTGCAGGTTTCAGCATCGCACACAATTTACCGATCAAAACTTACCCAAAATAGGGCGGTTAGCTCAGCGGTAGAGCACTACGTTGACATCGTAGGGGTCACTGGTTCGATCCCAGTACCGCCCACCATTTTC
>CALFSY010000067.1 GCA_937916365.1 uncultured Jannaschia sp.
TCAAATCATGATCGCGCGCCTTGGTGGATGTCACCACCCACGCCCACCATACCGAGGCCACCCGCATCGCGGCGCGGTGGGCCAGGGCGACCATGGCCGTATCTGGCAAATTTTCTTGCCTTAACCACGCCTCAAAACTGCCTTTATCTATAATCTCTGCAATATCCACCATGGTAATATCCTTTCGCTTTTGCCGCTAATCCCCCGCCCTGGCGGGCGCGTCGCATTTGGGGCGGCGGTTGGCCAAACAATTTTTCGGTTCAAAATGGGTGTGCGGGCATGGCGGCGCTGAACCCCCAATTCCCTTCCCCAAGTATCGCGGCCAATCTACGACAGATTTTTGATGCCATAAACCCCGCCGTTTTGGGCAAAAATCTATGCCTGCCCCGTTGCCGTTTCCCGCAACCGCGCAGGCAGGGCGTTGGCCCAGGCCGAAATGGTGCCCGCGCCCAGGCACACCACCATATCCCCCGCCCGCGCGTTGGCACGCACAAAATGGGTTAGGTCATCCTGCCCCGCCAGCGCGGTGGCGTGGCGGTGGCCATGGCGGATTAACCCCGCGACCAGATCGTCGCGCGTGGCCCCGGCCATCGGGGCCTCGCCCGCCGCATACACATCGGCGATGGCCACGACATCGGCATCGTTAAAACAGGCGCAGAATTCATCGAACAGATCGGCCAACCGCGAATACCGGTGCGGTTGGTGCACGGCGATCACGCGGGCGCCGGTGTCTGGGCCAATCGCCTGCCGCGCGGCGCGCAGAACGGCGGCAATTTCCACGGGGTGGTGGCCATAATCGTCGATGATGGTCACGCCGCCCACCTGCCCCACCTTGGTAAAGCGGCGGTTGACCCCGCCAAAGGTGGCCAAGGCGGCGCGAATTTCGGCCGCCTTTATGCCCAAATGCCGCGCCACCGCCACAGCGGCCAGCGCGTTTGACACATTATGATCGCCCGGCATGGGCAGGGTGCAACCTTCGATCACTTGGCCCGTGCCTTCGGCCTGTAGGGCGATGTCGAAATGCGCCACGCCGTTTTCATAACGCAGGTTGACGGCCCGCACATCGGCCTGGGCGTTAAAGCCAAAGGTGACAACACGGCGATCGGTCACGCGCCCCATCAGGGCCTGCACCTCTGCATGGTCGGTGCAACATATGGCCACGCCGTAAAACGGGATGTTGGATACGAAATCATCGAACCCCTGGCGCAGGTTTTCGATGGTGCCCCAATGGTCCATATGTTCGGGGTCGATATTGGTGACAATGGCGATGGTGGCGGGCAAGCGGTTGAATGTGCCGTCGGATTCGTCGGCCTCGACCACCATCCAATCGCCTTGGCCCACGCGGGCGTTTGACCCATAGGCGTGGATGATGCCGCCATTGATGACGGTGGGATCGGCGCCGCCCGCATCCAACAACGTGGCCACCAGCGTGGTGGTGGTGGTTTTGCCGTGCGTGCCCGCAACGGCGATGTTAGACCGCAGGCGCATCAGCTCGGCCAACATATCGGCCCGCCGCACCACGGGCAGCCCCTGCGCACGCGCCGCGTCAAGTTCGGGGTTGCCGGGTTTGATGGCCGAAGAGATGACAACAACATCGGCGTTTTGCAGGTTTTCAGCACGTTGGCCGATACAAATATGCGCGCCCAGGGCGGCCAAACGATCGGTGATGGGCGATGCCTTCACATCCGAGCCTTGCACAGCATAGCCATGGTTTAACAACACCTCGGCAATGCCCGACATGCCGATGCCACCAATGCCCACAAAATGGATAGGGCCCAGTTGGGTAGGCAATTTCGTGGCGGCAGCGTTCATTTTTTTGCCCCTTTCTTGGCCAGCTCTTCGACCAACACGGCTAAGCGTTGCGCCGCATCGGGCACACCCAGGGTGACCGCGGCCTGCGCCATACGTTCTGCGGCCTGGGGTTGGGTCAAAAGGGTTGTCATCATATGGGCCAGGTTTTCGGGGGTCAACGTATCCTCTGGCATGGAAATGGCGGCCTCGGCCTGCACGAAAATGCGGCTATTGATGGTTTGATGGTCCCCTGCCGCATGGGGATAAGGCACCAAAATGGCGGGTCGTCCAACGACGGCAATATCGGCCAATGATGATGCGCCGGCGCGGCTGATGACCAGCTGTGCCTCGCTTAACCGGCGCGGCATATCATCGAAAAACGGCATCACCTCGGCCCGAATATCCAGGGATCGATAGGCGCTTAAGACGCGGGCGGTGTCCTCGGGGCGGGCTTGTTGGGCCACACGCAGATGTTGGCGCAACCCTTCGGGCAGAATCAAAATTGCCTTTGGCACCACATCGGCCAAAACACGCGCGCCCTGGCTGCCGCCGAATATCAATAGGTTCATCGGCCAATCACCTGGTGGTGTGTAAGGGGTGCTAATTTTTTCTAACATGGCCGCGCGAACGGGATTACCGGTGTGAACGGCCTCTACCCCGCGCGGCAAAATGGTGGGCCAGGTGCCGCAGGCCACAACATCAACACGTTTGGCAAAGACCTTGTTCACCCATCCTAAAATTCCGTTTTGTTCATGGATCATAACAGGCGTTCGCGTAATCCAGGCGGCCGCCACAGCCGGGATCGAAGGATACCCCCCAAACCCCACCACCACACTGGGGCGGTCGCGCCAGACATGTGCAACCATCGCCGCAATGCCGGCCATCACACGAAACGGGGCGACCAACCGGCGCAAAACATCGCCCTGCACAAATGTGTCAGAGGCAACGCGGTGCACAACAACGGCCTTGGCAAATCCTTGGGTATATCGCGCCCCCCGCGCGTCGGTGGACAGTGCCACCGTCCATCCGCGACGCAACATAACCTCGGCCAAGGCTTGGGCGGGAAACATATGGCCGCCTGTGCCGCCCGCAGCAATCAACAGGTATGGGGATACATCGGATGTCATGGCATCACCCACCTTTGCCTAGCAACACATCGCCAATGTCACCTTGGGGACGCGCACGTGTGAAGATCAAAAGCAAACCGATGGATAAACCCGCCGCAATCAAGCTGGAGCCACCGTAACTTATGAATGGCAATGTCATGCCCTTGGCCGGCAACAGACGCAAAGCTACGCTCATGTTGACAAAGGCTTGTAAGGCAAAAAGACTTGCCAATCCCGCCCCGGCAAGCCGGATGAACGGGTCGCGTTCGCGCATCAACCGGTAAAAGGCGCGCAAGGCGATGGTTGCGAATAACACAATGATCGCCAAAACCAGAACCAACCCATATTCTTCCGCCGCAACAGCAATAATGAAATCCGTGTGGGCGTCCGGTAATGCCCATTTAACGGCCCCCTCCCCCAAACCTGCACCCCAAAAACCGCTGCCTTCAATGGCGTCGGCGGCATAGCCCAGTTGGGTGTTCGGATCGACCTGCGGTGTTAAAAACCCATCAATCCTACGCGCAACGTGTTCGGAATTGGAATACGCAAAAACGGCGCCCAGCCCCGCCAAAACCAGAACCACCATCAACGTCAACATGGGCGCACCCGATATAAAATAGATAACGGCCCACGCAAAAACGACCAAGGCCGCCTGCCCGAAATCGGGTTGTGCGGCTAACAAAAGAACGACCAAAGCCGTTGCAATTAACGAAATCAACCTACCCGGCGGCCCGGCAACCGCATAAGTTGCCGAAATCATCCAAGCCGTAAAAATGATATAAAATGGCTTCAAAAATTCCGACGGCTGCACCGCTGCAAATCCCAGCGAATACCATCGCACGGCGCCCTTACCAAAATCCGTTCCGAACATGGGCAATAGCGCGATTGCGGCCATAGCCCCCATAAACCCAACGATCCCCAAACGCCGCCCAATTTTTGGCGACATCATCGACACCAAAATCATGATCGCCAATGCGATACCGCCAAACACGGCCTGGCGCGTTACGTAATAAAATGGCTCTTGCCCCGTGCGTTCGGCCAAGGGGGGGGATGCCGCAAAGCCAAGCAATATGCCAATGGCAAACAATGCCAATACACATCCAATGGTCACATGGTCGACTGTGCGCCACCATCGCGGCAACACGGCCTCGCCCGAATGCACGATTACTGTGCCATGCGCGATTTCCGTCATGGTGTTTATTTGACCTGCTCGTTACGCCCGATATAGTTTATTTTTCCGGGTCTAAAATTAGTTTAGCGTAAATTAACCCGCACTTCCAGCCCCTTGTATAATACTTGTCCAATGAGTGAGTATTGCCGACCACCACAGGGTTGGATGGTTTTTACCGGCAATTTTGCGAAATCCATTATATCTGCGCAGGGGGGTGGGAAACGCCATCACACCGGATCATCGCCCAACGGCGGCGTATACCGAAAACCCTGCGCGTTCTGCATCAATCGGTGCGTATATATTCCGCAAATCCGCCAGGCGGGGGATGGCCATATTCTGCGCAAGTTTTTGTAAATCAAGGGCGCGAAATTCATTCCATTCTGTCAAAAGCACAACCAAATCCGCATCTTTGGCCGCCATATACGGGTCTTCCATCCAAGCCACACCAGGCAGCAAATCTTCACCTTCGCGTTGGCCCTGCGGATCGACGACACGCACACTTGCCCCGCCGCCCACCAAGGCCGGAACGATAGTCAACGACGGGGCCGCGCGCATATCATCGGTGTTGGGTTTGAATGTAACACCCAACACGGCAATGGTTTTCCCGTTAAAAGACCCATCGCATATGTCGCGCAATTTTTCGATCATGCGGGTTTTTACCGCCTCGTTCACACGGATCACGGTTTCAACGATGGTTTGCGGGGTTGCGTGGTCCTGCCCAATCCGCGCTAGGGCTTGGGTGTCTTTGGGAAAACACGATCCACCATACCCTGGCCCAGCGTGTAGGAATTTATTGCCAATCCGCCCGTCTAAGCCAATACCGCGGGCGACTTCCTTTACATCGGCACCCACCCGTTCGCAGAGCGCTGCGATTTCATTGATAAAGGTAATTTTGGTCGCCAAAAACGCATTTGCGGCGTATTTTATCATCTCGGCACTTTCCAAATCGGTGGTGACGATGGGAAAATCGCGCAAATAAAGGGGGCGGTATATGTCCGCCAAAACCGCCGCAGCACGATCGGAATCTACCCCAACCACCACACGATCAGGGCGCATAAAATCATCAATCGCGGCCCCTTCGCGTAGGAATTCAGGGTTTGAGGCGATGTCGAAATTAGCGTTTGGGTTGGCCGCAGAAATTGTTTGTTTAACCTTGGCGTTTGTGCCCACCGGCACAGTCGATTTCGTAACAATAACAGTGTATCCAGTTAATGTGTGGGCCACATCCTGTGCGGCGGCCATCACAAAGGTTAGGTCTGCGTGCCCATCCCCGCGCCGCGCGGGTGTGCCCACGGCAATGAACACGGCATCGGCCCCATCAACCGCTGCGGGTAAATCCACAGTAAAGGTCAGGCGCCCGGCCTCTACATTCTTGATCATCATTTGATCGAGACCGGGTTCGTAAATCGGCACCTGTCCGTTACGCAGCATATCGATTTTGCGTGGGTCTTTATCAACACAAATCACATCGTGTCCGAAATCGGAAAAACACACCCCAGAGACGAGTCCCACATAGCCCGCGCCAATCATCGTGATACGCATTAATGTTATCCCTTAGGTTTATGCACACTGCCCGTCACACAAAAAGGTCTTTCGCATCGGACATGGGCCATTGATGCACCCCTTCATATAATTCTGTTTCGGGTTAGAACATGCTTAATATGGTTGGGTGATAATTTTGCGGCGCCGATATGTGTTCCTATATTACATGCGTGATACCGGCGGAATGTATATAGCGATGGATGATATGACAAACACACCTGACATCGTTTGGGAAAACGTTGTTTTACCGTTTCAACTAGACAGGTCGAACATTCGCGGGCGCGTGGCGCGGCTTGATACCACATTACAACATATTCTGCTACGCCATGATTATCCGCCTGCGGTGCAGGCCATGATTGTCGAGGCAACGTTGTTGACCGCACTTATCGGTCAAACGATCAAACCGCGCTGGAAATTGTCGCTACAGGTGCGTGGTAATGGGCCAATCCGCCTGATTGCCACCGATTTTTATGCACCAGACGAGAAAACCGACGCGGCACACATCCGCGCTTATGCTGGGTTTACAGGCGATCACCTAGACCCAAATGCCGATCCATTTTCGCAACTTGGCAAAGGGTATTTTGCCATTCTAATCGATCAGGGCGCCGGCACTGTGCCTTACCAAGGCATTACACCTTTGGCGGGAGGGGCATTAAAAACATGTGCCGAGGTTTATTTTGCCCAATCCGAACAGTTGCCAACCCGCTTTGCGCTTAGCTATGGGCACAGTCAAACCCCGGGAGAAACGCTAAACTGGCGTGCGGGGGGGATCGTATTGCAGCATATGCCGAACGCAGCATCAAAATTAAGCGAAGGCGGCACAGGCGAAGGCGGTTTATTGATGGTCACGGATTTAATGGATGACGATGAAGCCGAAAATTGGGCGCGCGTGAATGTGTTGCTAGATACAGTTGATGATATCGAATTGATCGGGCCACACATCACACCGCCCGAAATGTTAAGGCGTCTTTTTCATCAGGAAAATCCCCGCGTCTACGATACTCAAAACGTGCAATTCGGGTGTGCGTGTTCGGCGGAACGGGTGCGCGAAAGCCTATCAATCTACTCCGCGCGCGATATTGCCCATATGATAACGGACAAAGGCGTTGTCACCGCGGATTGCCAATTCTGCGGCGCGCATTACGAATTTGATCCCAAAACGCTTGGGCGTGACGCAGGGCCAAGGGATGCCGATGGACCACACGCTTGATTTGGATCGGGTGGCAAAGGCGCTTGCCTCTTCTAACCCGCGCCCGTCATCGGATTACGATCTGAACCCTGATGTGAGGCGACCCTCGGGCCGCGTATTAACACCTGCGGCGGTCTTAATTGGGGTAGCAAACGATAATGTGGTGTTAACGAAACGGGCCCAGAATTTGAAACACCATGGCGGGCAAATCGCCTTTCCCGGCGGAAAGATGGATACAAGCGACGCAAACGCGCGCGCCACTGCCCTGCGTGAGGCGCGGGAAGAAATTGGTCTTTTGCCACAGCATGTTCAAGTGATTGCAGACCTACCCCGCCATGAAACAGTCAGCGGCTACACTGTGACCCCGATATTGGCTCGTGTTGCACCAGAGTTTCAACCCGTGCCAGAACCCGCAGAGGTAGAAGAGATTTTTTGCGTGCCGTTGGCGTATTTGATGCAAGTTGATCATTTTCGCGTGGATCGCCACCTGTGGAACGGAACATGGCGGCAGTATTATGTCATTTCTTACGGAAAATATTATATTTGGGGGGCCACGGCACGGATCCTAAAGGCGCTTGCCGATCGGATGGGGCCATGACGGCCATACACCTAAAGGCCGATTGGTTGACCGATCCTGGCACGCAGGCCATTTGGCACATGCTACAAAAAGGTGGATACCAGGCCTTTTTCGTAGGTGGATGCGTGCGCAATAGCCTGTTGGGCGCACCGGTGGATGATATTGACATCACCACCGACGCCCCCCCCGAAAAAGTTATGGCGTTGTGTGAAACGGCAGGATTGCGCGCCATTCCCACCGGGATTGACCATGGCACTGTGACTGTAATTGCACAGGGCAAACCGCACCAAATTACCACCCTACGTCGCGATATTACGACCGATGGGCGGCACGCCACCGTGGCCTTTACCCACCGGATCGAAGATGATGCCGCACGGCGCGATTTCACGATGAACGCGCTTTACGCACGCGACGACGGCACCGTGTTAGACCCCACAGGCGACGGGATCGAAGACCTAAACGCCCGGCGCATACGGTTCATTGGCACACCAGAACATCGTATCCGCGAAGATCATTTGCGCATTCTGCGGTTTTTCCGATTTTACGCCTGGTATGGTGACCCTTCAGGCGGAATGGATGCAGAGGGTTTGGCCGCCTGTGCCGCCCACGCCGCGCGAATCGCCCATCTATCCAAAGAACGAATCGGTGCGGAAATTAAAAAACTCCTCTCCGCGCCAGAGCCAGCGCCTGCCATGGCCGCCATGGAACATGCCGGTATTTTAGCGCACGTTTTGCCAGGGGCGACCGCGCACCTGTTACCTATTCTGACAAATCAAGAGGCCCTCCACACCCCAAATCCGATGCGTCGATTAGCAAGCCTAGGCGGTGAAAACGCGGACCAAGCCCTGCGCCTTAGCAGAGCGGAGGCCAAAGAATTGACGATCCTGCGCGAACATATGGGATCAACCATGTCTGCAGGGGCATTAGGCTATAGGTTCGGGGCGGCCCAAGCCCATGATATTTTGCTGTTACGTGCGGCGGTAACCGGCACATGTGTTAGCGTGGCTGATGTTCGCGCGGTCATGCATGGGGCGCACGCGGTGTTCCCGATCACGGCCCACGATTTAATGCCCACTTTCACCCATGCTGACCTGGGGGCGCGCTTGCGCATGTTGGAAGAGGCGTGGGTGGCGTCTGAGTTCACGCTGGATAGGGTAGCTTTGCTCACCTTAAGTTGACAAAATGTCGCACCATCGTGGACACATCCAAACATCAAACTTTGCCATGTTGGAATTATAATAATTTTATTGCCAAAACCAAAATCTATGCTTGCGCTAATTAAGCAAATAATTTGCAAATACTGCAATAAAATAAAGAACAAAACAGGTAATCTGTCTGGCGCAAATATTAATAATATACATAAAATTCTAAATACTTTAGGGGTTACGTGCCTATCCCCCCGCCTGATAGAGGTGCCGTTGTTCGCATTTGGCTTTGGGGGGAATATCCATAATGAAAAGTTTGTCAGTTGCACCTAAAGAGCGGATCAACATCCGCTTTGTTCCGGCGACAGGTGATCAACAAGAAGAAATCGAACTGCCACTCAAAACGGTGATTTTAGGCGACTTTAAGGGGGTTGCAGATGATTCCCCCGTCGAAGAACGCAAAGCGGTTTCCATAGACAAAAATACCTTCACCAGTGTGATGAAGGAGATGGAATTGCATCGTCAATTCGAGGTATCGAATAAGCTGCAAGATGACGATCCGGACGCAACCCTAAACATTAGTTTGGATTTTGAAACACTATCGGATTTCAAGCCCGATGCTGTGGCGCAAAAAGTACCGGAGTTGCGGAAATTGGTCGAACTACGCGATGCGTTGAGCGCGTTAAAAGGGCCCTTGGGCAATATGCCACAATTCCGAAAAGCATTATCGGAAATGATGGATGACCCCGAAAAACGCGAAGAAATGCTATCGGAACTGGCGCAAAAGGATTCGCAAGATTCCTAAACCACCTGTGTGAGGATTGCGCGCGATCAATCCTGCATAGGGTAGCAGCCATACTTTCCAGCATAACTACAAATTTCAAACATTGGGTGACATTATGAATGAGACTACCGAATCCGTTTTGGAACCAACCGATGCACAGGTCTCCACGGGATCCTTGCTCGACCAAATCATGGAAAAAACCAACATTACCCCCGCTGACGAAGGCTATGATGCCGCACGCCAAGGGGTAGAGGCCTTTATTTCCGAAATACTTAGGGGCGAAGATGACGCAGAGCCGGTGAATAAGGCCCGCGTCGACCGAATGATCGCTGCCCTGGATCAAAAGATTTCGGCACAAATGGATGTGATCCTGCATCATAGCGATTTTCAGGAAATCGAATCGACCTGGCGTGGGCTTAAATTGTTAATTGATCGCACCGATTTTCGTGAAAACGTCAAAATTGAATTGCTATCGGTCCGCAAAGAAGAGTTGTTGGAAGATTTCGAATTATCATCCGAGATACCGCAATCGGGGCTTTATAAACACGTTTATTCGTCCGGCTATGGTCAATTCGGCGGGGAACCCGTTGGCGATATGATCGGCATGTATTCGTTCTCGAATTCTGCCCCCGATATGAAACTGCTGCAATACTGTGCCGCGGTTGGCGCCATGGCACACGCCCCATTCATTTCGTCGGTATCACCCGCCATGTTTGGTATCGATAGCTTTATCGAATTGGCAGACATCAAAGAACTATCCTCCATTTTCGAAGGCCCGCAATATGCTAAATGGCGCGGCCTGCGCGAATCCGAGGATGCGCGATACGTTGGATTAACCGGCCCGCGGTTTTTATTGCGGCAACCTTATGATCCCGTCGAAAATCCGATCCGAACTTTCCAATATCGCGAACATGTTGTGGACGATCACGAACATTATTTGTGGGGCAATACCGCACTGCTGCTGGCCGAACGTATTCACGACAGTTTTGCGCGCTATCGTTGGTGCCCTAATATCATCGGCCCGAAATCTGGGGGCGCGGTTGATGATTTACCCGTGCACGTTTTTGAATCGCTGGGGTCACTAGAGGCAAAAATCCCCACAGAGGTTTTGATCACCGATCGGCGCGAATTTGAATTGGCCGAAGAAGGCTTTATCGCCCTAACGATGCGCAAAGATTCTGACAATGCTGCGTTCTTTTCGGCAAATTCGGTGCAAAAACCCAAACGCTTTGCCAATACGGAAGAGGGTAAAGAGGCCGAAACGAACTATAAACTTGGCACACAACTGCCTTATATGTTCATTATCAATCGCCTAGCGCATTACATCAAAGTCTTGCAACGCGAACAGATCGGATCGTGGAAAGAACGCGCCGATTTGGAACGCGAACTTAATGCCTGGATCATGCAATACGTCGCCGATCAGGAAAATCCACCATCGGACGTGCGGTCGCGCAGACCCTTGCGCGCAGCGAAAATCGACGTGGCAGACGTGGCGGGCGATCCCGGTTGGTATCGTGTGTCAATGTCGGTGCGCCCGCATTTCAAATACATGGGTGCCAATTTTGAACTGTCACTGGTTGGTCGATTGGATAAGGAATAACGGGCGGCGCCATGATCCGGAACAGACCGGGGAACAGGCGGCACGCGGCACGCAGAAATCACACTTTGCTAGAACGATTGGTTGCTGACGATCAACAAACCCCCCTAAACGGTGAGGATGAGTTTTCGGCAAAAATTGAATCAATCCGCGGAAGCCTGATCCGATTGTTAAACAGTCGAAATGGCTTCAGCCGCTCTTCGGCGCTTTATGGTTTGGGGGATTTTAACGATGCCACGGTTGGTAGCACGGATATGATGCGCGTCGTGGCAAAAGATATCGAAAACTCCATCACGTTAAACGAACCTCGGGTCGAAAACGTGAAGGTATCGTTCGATAGATCCCGCAAATCCTCTACCGAACTGATGTTTCAAATCACTGCAACCACACGCATCAAACATAGGTCCGAACAGGTCATCATGGATTTGGTTTTAAGCGGCGGGCGTAATTTCCGCCTAAGGTAAATGGAACACAGACAATGTCAGTGGCAAGATATTTTCAGGATGAATTGGACACGTTGCGCGTGTTCGGGGAAATTTTTTCCCGCTATCATCCTAAACTTGCCTCTTACCTATCGGAACGGGGCACCGACCCCGATGTTGAACGGCTGTTAGAAGGTTTTGCGTTGCTCACTGCACGGCTGCGCGAAAAAATCGACGATCAACTGCCCGAAGTTACGCAATCACTGTTAATGCTATTGTGGCCTAATTTCCTTAGGCCTGTTCCATCAATGTGTATTTTGCAGCTCGACCCCATTCCTGGATCGGTGACCGAACGCGCAAAAGTTTCAAAGGATTTTTTCATCGATAGCACCCGTATTGATGGAACGTCGTGCCGGTTTCAACCCACGCGAGACACCGATATTTTGCCCCTGGCCGTGGGGGAACCATCACACGACGTGAGCCGCGAAAAATCCGTTGTCACTATTCCATTGCACACACTGGTCAATGAACCCCTAGGGCAAATCAAGCTGGATCAGCTACGCTTTTATCTGGGTGGTAGTGCGTATTCCGCGATGACGATTAACATGTGGCTGCATCGATATTTGGCCACTATCAAGGTGCGCTCGCACACATCAGGTGATACCGCGCAAATAGAAATTTCCAATCTAAAACAGGGTGGGATCGACAACGATGACGATGTTCTACCCTATCCCAAAAACGCATTCACCGGCTATCGTTTATTACAGGAATTTTATGCGTTTCCCGAAAAATTTCTATTTTTCGATCTGGAACAGATACCTGTGGCGCATGTGGCCTCTGAACCTGGTTTTGACCTTGTTTTTGAATTTTCCCGGCCGCTGCCACCGGATGTTCGGGTGGAAAAACGTGGATTTCGGTTGCATTGTGTGCCTGCGATCAACCTTTTTCCCCATGATGCCGAACCAATTTCGCTTGATGGAAAACGTGTTGAATATCCGGTGATACCGGCAGATCGTGATGGGGGTGAAATTGATATTTTTTCCATCGACACAGTCACGGGCTGGATCGACGATGACGGCCCCGATCAGGGCAAGGAACGCCGAAATTACCCTAGGTTTGAAAGTTTCGAACACGAAATAGAGCGGGCGGATGATCGCACCAGTTTGTATTTCCGCGAAAAGGTGCGCCAACACGTGTCCGGCGATCGGTTGGATCGTTTAATCAGCTTTTTTCGTGAAGATGAAACTGCCATGGCCGGGCGCGGGGAAACAATTTCACTGTCGCTGACGTGTTCTAACGGTCTTGTGCCACATGAATTGGCGGTGGGGGATCTTTCAATCGCGGGATCGCCCATTCCCGCCTTTGTTGAGGTCACCAACATTACCCGCCCCACCCTGGCACGATACCCCGTGATTGATGGTGCCCTACAATGGCAGTTGGTGTCTGCATTGTCGCTAAACTATCTATCGCTCGAGGACGCCGAAGCGCTGCGCCTGATGCTTAGGATCTATGATTTTGACGCGCTGGTGGATCGGCAAAAAGAACGCCAGGCACACCTACGCCAGGAAGGTTTGGCGCGCATCACCACAACACCGATTGATCGGATGTTTCGCGGCCTGCCGGTGCGCGGCACACGATCAACCATCGAAATGCGCGAAAGCCGCTTTGCAAGCGAAGGAGAAATGTTTCTTTTTGCCACCGTTTTGGCGGAATTCTTCAGGCTCTATGCCTCGGTGAATTCATTCCATGAACTGATCGTTAAAGGTCTTGAAAAAGGGGAGGAATATCGATGGACGGCGCATATCGGCAACCAACCCCTGATCTAAGTCTTCACTTAAAAGACCATGGGCACGAATATGCCTTTTTCCAGTTGGTGGAAATTTTGCTGCGCGATGCGGAATTCGACGTGGAAGAACGCGCATTGTTTCAACAATATAACGCAGATATTTTGTTTCGCGTCGCCTCGAAATTAGGGTTTCCGCCATCCGACGTCGTGCATTGCCAACAAGGGCAATATAATGATGGCAGGTTGGCCGATTTCCATCAAATCACAGTGAATTTCATGGGGCTGCATGGGGCTTCGTCGCCGCTTCCGTCACACATGATTGAAACCGCCGCGTGGAGCGCAGGGGCAGAAGGCATCCAAATCGCCTTTAACGATTTCTTTTCAAATCGGCTGATTTGGTTACTGCATCTGATTTGGCGCAAATATCGCTATTACGTGCGCTACAAACCGGGGGCAGAGGATCAATTTTCAAACTGGATGTTTTCGCTGATTGGGATTGGTTTTCCGCAAATGCGCAAACAGGCCGACATTCCGTGGGCGCGGTTATTAACCTATCTTGGCATGGTGGCACAGCGTGTGCAATCGCCGGATATGGTGGCCGATGTGGTGGCCCATGCCTTTGCGCTGCAAGATGTTGAACTCAAAGAATTTCAATGGCGCATTGTGCGCATCCCCAAGGATCAACGCGCGCGCCTGGGTCAGGCCAATGTGCGCCTTGGGCATGATATGGTGATCGGCAGCAATGTGCGCGACCGGCGTGGCAAATTTCGGTTGGTGTTTCGGGGACTAAGTTTTGCGCGGTTCCGCGATTTTCTGCCCACCGGGCGGGATTACAAGCGCGTTAAGGAATTGGTGGCATTTTTAATCAAAGATCAACTGGCCTGGGATTTGGAATTGAATGTGGAACAACGAGAGGTTCCAGCGCTGGAATTGGGCGTGCAATACCGTTCAAATCTGGGTTGGACAACGTTCATCGGGAACACGGAACAGGAAGGGCTTAAACCCGTCGTGCTGCAGGCGCGGGCCTGAATTTTCGGGAAATTTTGTGGGGGAATGTGATGAAGGCGAGTTTTAGGGTCGAAAATATCGACGCACTACAACCAGGGTTACCGATGGAAGCGGTATTTTCCCAACGCGGTGGATTTATCGGGTCTGGTTCCGAGTGCACATGGCGCATTCAGGATCTAACAGGGGGCATTGGTGAAACCGCAGCCCGCATTATGTTAGAGGGCAATCGGTTCACCATTGAACCAATCAGCGGGCAGGAATTGCGGATCAATGACGCCCGCGCACCGATCCCGGCAGGGCGGCCTGTTATTTTATCCGATAAAGACAGGGTACGTATCGGGCAGCTTAACCTGGCCGTTGCCACCACCGATGACGTGGTGGATGACATTTCCATCCCCGAGGCTGGGAAATCGCTTAGCACATACCTGGGCGGTGAAGCGGCGCACGACGCATTGGTCATCAATGGTGAATTAACCAATGCCAAAGATCACGATCCAGAACGCGCCAGCGCAGATGCGGTTGATCCTTTGAACATTTTAAGCCGCCAATCAACGGATACGCGCGCGTCTGACCCGATGCGCGCGTTCGATTCCCTGGCACGTGCTCGTGCCCCGGAAGAGGCGGAAACGATATTCGATGAATTGGCCACGCCAAGCCAAAATCAAGGCGATGTGGCCATGGGCGATCAATCGGATTGGCATTTTTCAGCGATGGAACCACGGGCGGTTCGCCGCGATGCCTTCGGATTTGAAGAGGACGCATCCACCGAAACCAACATCCCCGCTCATGGATCTGATCCATCCGAATTGGGGGGGATCCCGTCATCGGTCGATCACGTGGCCTTACGACCATTGTCTCGGGCCTTGGGTATTTGGCTGGGCGAAATGTCCACCGAAGAATCGCAGCGGTTGCTGGGTGATATTGGGCGGGCATTACGGATCGCGCTGGACGGATTGAACCGAATTTACAAAGATCAAAGCCAGGATAACGCGCATTTTCTGCTGTCAAAAATGCACCTGCACGCGCTTGAAGATAATCCTATTCAGTTTAGCGCGGATGTAGACGACACACTGCATGCTTTCTTTTCCAAACGCGGTCCTGTGCACCTTTCTGCACCGGCGGCGGTTGAAGAAACGATGGAGCATTTGATCGCGCACCAAATCGCGTCGCAATATGCCATCGACCAATCTTTGGATACGCTGATGGTGGCCTTATCACCCGCTGCGTTGAAAAAACGGTTCCTAGCGTATGAAGCCGAACCAGAAAATGCCGATCAACAAACGCATGATGCGTGGTGTTGGCGCATGTATCGCGCCTATTTCAATGAACTGCGCAGCGAACGCCAACGCGGGTTGCAGATGTTGTTTTGGGAAGTGTTCGGGCACGAATATCAACAGGAAATGCGCCGCATAGAACGTCAAAGGTATCTCGACGAAGAGGATGATCGCGCATGATGGCGTGGGTGAAACACGGCTTGATGACGGTTGTGGTGCTGGCATTCCTTGTGGGGTGCGAGGCCCCGCAGGTTATCGGGAACATCGCCCAAGTGATCGCAGACCCCGATATTCAGGTCGGCGATGACGAAGATCAACCTACCGAAATCACCATCCACGCCTATGCAGGGGCAGAGGCAAACCCAAATTTGGATCAGGAACCTTCGCCCACCACATTGCGGTTTTTTGCACTTGATGGCGATCACCGGTTCTTGAGTTTTGATTTCTTTTCCATGGTCGAAGACCCCGAAGGATCGTTGGGCGTTACATTAAAAGAAACGTTGGGAGAGGCACAGTTAGCCCCCGATCAATACCTGATTCTGGGTCCTTATGAAATGCCGCGCGGCACCCGGCAAATCGGGGTGGTCGCAGAATTTCTTGATATCGACAACACCAACTGGCGCGACACGATCGAGGTGGAAGATATCGGCGCAGAGGATCGTCTTTTGCTTTTGGTGTTGGAAGAAGAAATTCGTCTTGTGGCAGAGGAAGGCTGAACAGTATGGCATCGCAAAGTAAAGTCGTCTGGTCAGATGGGTTGTTCGTAAAACCACATCATTTCCAGCAGCAGACACGTTATTTAGAGCGCATGGCCGAACGCCTGGCCAATGGGGCAGAGGCGCACAATTTCGGCCTTAAGAGTTTACAAATTGACGAAGATTTATTGCAGCTAGGTAAATTATCAATCGTAGAGGCCTCGGGCATTTTACCCGATGGCACAGTGTTTGATATTCCTGGCCAAGATATGGCGCCACCTATCGTGGATTTGTCGCGTAATCTTACCGCAAACGAGGTTATCTGGTTATGTCTGCCCCTAACCACGGAAAATGGGCTAGAGGTGCAGGCCTATCGTGAAGAAGGTGGCGATGTGGGCGCCCGATACCAGGCGAAAGAAACACTTTTGCGGGATAATTCGCAACTGGCCGGGGAATTGGCCTCGGTTCAGGTTGCCTCAGTCCGCCCTGTTTTGTTGAAAGACAGCGACGATTTATCGAATTTCGCGCGCCTTGCGATTCTAAAGGTGATCGACAGTTCGGCCGAAGGGGCCATTTTGTTGGATCGAGATTTTCTGCCGACCATGTTGTCAATTTCGGCGGGGCCAACCGTGCGCAGGTTTTTAACCGAAATCAACGACGGCGTGATCCAACGCGCACGCGGGATTGCGGCCCGCATCGGCAAACCAGATCAAAGCGGGATCGCCGAGGTCGCGGATTTCATGTTATTACAAGCACTTAACCGAATATCACCCCGATTGCGGCATATGGTGTCTTTGGAAACTTTGCACCCAAGATTGGTCTATGAAACGTTGTTGGACATTGTTGGTGATCTTTCAACCTTTCTCACCGAAAGCCGTCTAACACCGGAATTACCTGTATACGATCACCGCACGCCCAGCACATGCTGGCCCCCCATGATACAAACACTGCGACAGTTGCTATCTGCGACGCTGGTGGCAAATGCCGTGCCGATCCCGCATCAACGCAAATTGCATGGATATGTTGTAGCACCGGTGCACGACCGCGAATTGACCAACACCTCTGAATTTGTGTTGGCTATCAAAGCAAACGTGCCACAAGAACGTTTGCAACGCGAATTCGTAGCGCAGGCCAAGGCCGCCTCAATCGAACGCATCCGTGAATTGGTGGAAAAACAACTGCCTGGCATTCCGATGCACCTGTTGCCGGTGGCCCCGCGACAGCTGCCGTATCACGCGAATTATTCGTATTTCAAACTTGAACGAAACTCCAATGCTTGGGCCCATTTGGAAGGATCGGCTGGCTTTGCGTTCCACATCGCAGGCGAATTTCCGGGTCTTGAGCTACAGTTTTGGGCAATCAAAGGACTTTCGACATGAGCGATGCTGCTGAACCCAAAGTTTTTGAACACTTTGACGAAGACACCCCTGTCGCGGGGGGCATCCCCGATGACCAAACCCAACCTGCGCCCGCATTGCCCCCCCAAGGCCGTGAAATCGCCCCTGGACGCACAGTGGGGTTGCCCAGCAGCATTCAGACCAACCCCCGTGATTTTCAAATTAAAACAGGTGCCCGTAACAAATTGATGGAGGCGGCCATGCCGCTTTTGGGGCTGGCTGTGCGTATTCGCGGGCTACACGAATTCGATGGGATTGAGGCGCTTCATGCACGTTTGGTGAATGAAATGCAGGGATTTCAACAAGAAATTGAAATGGCCGGATATGACGATGCCACAGTGCTTGCGTCACGATATATCATGTGTTCCGCTGTGGACGAAGCTGTGCTTAGCCGCCCCTGGGGTGCCGATAGCAACTGGCCCGAAAGACCGCTTTTGTCTGTCTATCATAACGAAACCTGGGGTGGCGAAAAGGTTTTTGCGATTCTTGACCGCGTTATGGATGAATCGCACCGTTTTGTGGATTTGCTCGAGCTTACCTACTATGTCGTCGCACTTGGGTTTGAAGGCCGTTATCATGTTATGCACAACGGCCAATCGCGGTTGGACGCCCTGTTAGGGTCGGTGCAAACACTGTTGGAGAAACATCGGGGGCCTGTGCCAGAACGGTTGATGAACCCCGATCCCAACATCTATGAAACCCGCCAACGCATGACACGGCAATTCCCCGTCTGGGGCATTTGGGTGATTGCCGGATTGCTTTTGGTTAGTCTGCACCTGATTTTTGATTGGCGCATCAACACAGAAATAGACCGCATCGAAAACGAAATCGGCACCAGCCTATCCCTAACCACAGAAACCGAGGAAGGGATAGAATAATGCTGCGTGTGGCCAAAGAACGGATTTTAGAGCGGTTAAACGATTATGCCCGCCTGGCCCTGCAAAGCGCAAGCGAGCATTGCATTGAACGTGGGCATTATGAGGTCACAACATCGCACCTTTTGCGTGCGATGTTGAAACAACCAGGCGGCGATGTGGCCCGCATGGCAATGGCATTGCAAATTGATCCCGATGTGTTGGACCAAAAAATTGCAAAATCGCTTGATGCTGCACGCCAAGGGGCGGTTGATTTACCGGAATTTTCAACCCTGTTGCTTGAATTGATGCAGGATGCGCTGGTTTTGGCCACCGGTGAATTGAGCGAAGATAAAATTCGCACCGGCACCATTTTAACCGCCATGGCGGCTGATCCGGGGAAATATACCCATTTCCATTTTTTCGGCGATCTTGACGCCCTGGACGCACGGGCAATGATCGCCGGTTTTCACGACCTAACCCGCGGCAGCCTGGAAGGGCCCATCACAGAGAATGCCGGCGCCAAGGGCCAGGCCCAAGGCGAGGCACCCACAGCACAGGCCGAATCCGCCCTAGCCAAGTTTGGGCGCAACCTAACGGTCGAAGCCGCCGAAGGGCGGATTGATCCGGTATTTTGCCGGGACGCGGAAATCGCGCTGATGACAGACGTATTGTCACGGCGGCGTAAAAATAATCCCATTCTTGTTGGGGATCCGGGCGTTGGGAAAACCGCCCTGGCCGAGGGCCTGGCGCTTAAAATCCTTGATGATGATGTGCCCCCTGCGTTGCGCGGTTGCGAATTGTGGGAACTTGACCTAGGCGCCCTGCAGGCCGGGGCATCGGTCAAAGGTGAATTTGAACGCCGCCTGCGCGATGTATTGAAAGACGCTACCGCAGGCGATGTAAAACGAATTTTATTCATTGATGAGGCGCATGTCCTGATCGGTGGCGGGGGGCAACAGGGCGGTTCTGACGCGGCAAATTTGCTTAAACCTGCACTTGCCCGTGGCGAATTGCGGGCCATCGCCGCAACCACCTGGTCGGAATACAAAAAGTATTTTGAAAAAGACGCCGCATTGGCGCGGCGGTTTCAGCTCATTTCGCTCGATGAACCTTCGGTCGAAGATTGCGTTACGATCCTGCGTGGATTGCGGTCACGCTACGAAGAAACGCATGGCGTTTATGTGTCAGACACCGCGCTGCACGCAGCGGCCAGTTTATCGGCACGGTACCTAACGGGGCGGCAATTACCGGACAAGGCGCTTGACGTTTTGGATACAGCATCGGTGCGGGTGGCCGCGGCCCAAAATATGCAACCGCGCGCGCTCGATACGTTAAATCGCCGGATTCTGATGTTAGACCAAGAAATTACCGATCGCAGGCGCGACGCCGCAATGCGGGCCAGCGGATTTGTCGCCGATGTATCACCGTTAGAGGACCGGTTGGCCCAAGCCCGCGCAGACAGAAACGATCTACAGCACAGGTGGGAGGCAGAAAAAAGCCGCGTGGCGGCGGTGTTGGCGCTGCGATCTGAAATCAGTGCGGATGAAACCCGAGCCAGCGCTTTACAAGCAGACCTTGATACAAAACTCGCCGAATTGCGCAACGATCGCGTGAATGGCGTGGCGCTTGTCCCATTTGAAGTGGACGAAGATGTGGTGGCCGCCGTCATTTCGGAATGGACGGATATTCCCGTGGCCGCCATGTCCGAGGATGATGCCGCGCGGATGCTGCGGCTGGGCGATGCTTTGCGTGCGGTTATCAAGGGCCAAGATGACGCGATCGGCATTATCCACGATCGCCTGAAAACGGCGCGGCTGGACATGGTGCGCGAAACCACGCCGCGGGGTGTTTTTATGTTGGTCGGCCCGTCGGGAACCGGCAAAACGGAAACGGCCGAACAGGTTGCCCGCCATCTATTTGGTGGACCACAGTTTTTTACAGTCGTCAATATGTCTGAGTTTCAGGAAAAACACACCCTGTCACGGCTGATCGGGTCACCCCCCGGTTATGTCGGATATGGCGAAGGGGGCGTTTTAACCGAAGCCATCCGTAAAAAACCGTATTCTGTCGTTTTATTGGATGAGGTGGAAAAAGCCCACGCCGATATTATGAACCTGTTTTTACAGGCCTTTGACAAAGGCGTTATCAACGACGGCGAAGGCCGCGTGATTGATTGCCGCAACGTGATCTTTTTCCTGACCTCCAATCAAGGGGCCGAAGCGTTAACACAAAACCCCGAAACGGTAGCCAACGCTGGCCAAGAAGCCTTGGTCAAGGCGTTGCGGCCACATTTGATGCAACATTTCAGCCCGGCCATGCTCGCGCGGATGCGGGTGTTGTGTTATCGCCCGCTTACCCCCGAAACACTAAACGAAATCATCGGCCTTAAATTGAAGGCCACCGCAGATCGGTTGGCCCAAAATCGCGATTTAGGGTTGGAATGGGATGATGATTTGGTGGCCACAATCGCCGATCTGGCGGCACATTCCGAAAACGGCGCACGGTCTGTGGAACAAGTCATTGATCGTTTCATTCTACCAGGCATTGCCGAGGAAACCTTAACACGCATTTCAAATGAAGAACCCCTTGAAAACGTAGTGGTTTCAGCGGCGCACGGTGGTTTCGCACTGACGTTTTTACCCACCCTTTCCAATGTCAATGACACATTGGACGCACAACAAAATGCCGCCACCCAAAAAAATCCCGTCAGCGATGATAAGATCGCGGTGTTTTGAAAACCATGCTGGATAACACGATCATAAGGGATGGTTTCCTGGGGCTTGGGCAATTAATCGCCCGGGCCGATGGGGGCGGATATGGGCAGGCCGCAGCGGAATTTTTGGCCACAGTCCTTGATGCCTCACGGGTTCAATACTGGGAGTTATCGGCCCAAGGGGATGCTTTCGTTTTGCGCGGCGATGCAAAGGCGGGCGATAGTTTGAACGCCGCACCCCAGATGCGCATAGACATATGCCCCACATCATTGGCACGGTGTCCGTTCAACCTAATTGCCCTAACCGGCAAACCCCTGCACGCGACAACCGCCACAGCCTTTGATTTATCGCGGGTGCGTCAGGCATTGGGCACACTTGATATGCCCATATCATTTCTGCCGCTGCGCCTTAAATCCAAAGGTTTGTTCGGATGCACTGTCGCAGTGGGCACGCCGCACGATTTAATCCCATTATCCGCCGATCTGCGCGTGGCATTAAAATCCATTGTTCTGCTTGGCACACGCAACCGCCATATTACCAATACCGAGGCCACGCTAAAGGATATGGCCGCCGCCCTGAAACGCGCAGATACGGTGCATCTAAAACGCAAAAGTGTTGAGGCACACGCGCTTGAAGAAATGTTGCCTGGGCGATCACCTGCGATGCGCGCCTTGCGTTTGAAAATCACGCACGTTGCCAAAGCCCCCCGCCCCGCGATTGTCATCACCCCCGAAGGTGAATCCGCCGAACCTGCGGCGCGCGCGCTTCATCATCAATGGGCAGGGGGCAACACGCCTTTTATTGCGCACCACGCCGGCACACTCATCGGCGAATTTTTGGCACTCGAACTGTTCGGCCACAAACGTGGCATCGTTCCAGGGGTGGCCGGTGCACGGCGTGGCGCATTGCGTGAGGCCACCCATGGAACGCTGCTTATTGAACGGGTGGATGTTTTACAACCAACCGATTTGGAACAGCTGATTAGGATGGTTCAATCCGGCACGTTTCGCCCCCTTGGCAGCACGCGCGATCATACAGTTGCAACAAATATTGTATTAGGGATACCACAAAACAGTCTTGCCACTGCAGAACCTTCCAGCCCATTACAAAATCTTTATTTCCAATTAAAATCAGGCGCATTGGTGATACCAAATCTTAGGCAAAACCCCGAAGATGCCCAAGACATTCTGGCCGTCGAATTGCGCCGCCACGGATTTGACGCATCAACCATTAAACAATGCCTTGCTGATAAATCATTGGTGTCACGCCTGACTTTAATCGCGCGCGACCATGGCCGCGACACCATGGCAGCCCTGATCGGAGCGGCGATTCAGGAGGCTGCCGCCGAAGGTGAGCGCCCCAATGCCCACCATATCGCCGCCGCCGAACGATTGCCCCAGGCGTCAACATCCACCGACAACGATAAACCATTGACCGAACGTGTGGCACGGTTCGAGGCCGGCCTCATTGCCGAGGCGTTAGCCGCATCCGGCGGGAACCGTGCCGACGCGGCGCACAAATTGTCAATTCCCAAACGCACACTGGCCGATAAATGCAAAAGGTATGGATTATGAAAAACCTTGCATCCTTGTTTATCATAATAGTCGCAAGTTTTACCCAACCTGCGGCCGCGCAAAATGTGGTACTACAAACCGAAACACTCAACACATGCTTGAACGAAGATGATCGGGTGGACCGATTGTCGTGTTACGACAGTCTGTTTGAACGCCCAGCCGATCCCGCGCCATTGTTGACATCACCGATCCCTGTCGCAAACCCTAATGGATTTCGCCCCCCACGTGCCCGCGAATTGGAGGCGTTGTTACAATCATCTGCAATCACGGATGAAGGCGTTGCTGTGACCGTGCTGTCAACGGCCACGGGGGAACGGATGTTTACCGATCCCAACACATTTATGACCGATATTACCGCCCGCCAAACCCAATCGGACAGCGAAACCTTTCGGCGCGGCCACGATGTTTATTTGGCCATTCCTACATTACCGAATGCGGGCGAACAGGGTGCACTTATCATCAGTTGCGAAAACAATATCACGCACATGCGCACACTATGGCAGACGCAGCACAACAACAACGTTGTGCGCACGCGGGTTTTATTTGGCGAAACATTCACCGATGCGGAACGCAGGCTTGAAATCCGTATGCGCGTGCGCGCGGGGGGATATGTGTTATTGGCACCGCGCGGGTTGGAAAGCATTCGCGTTCTAAGCCGTGCAACAGCAGGTCAGCGGCTGCAAATTACCACCGGCGAAACAGCCGACGATCTGCGTAGTCTATTTTTTGATGTGGAGCCGCTCCGCGCGGCGTTGCCGCTGGTGGCGCGGCATTGTTCTTGGTCGGTGCAAACCTTTCGGCGGGAGTTTTGATAATGGGTATCTTAAAAAGAATCTTCAAATTTCTGGGTAAGGTGTTCAGCCCCCTGGTGGTTATCGGCCTGATTATGTTAATCGCCGCAGTGTTGATTTGGGTCTGGGGGCAAAGACTGTCCTTTAGGGGTATATCCCCTTTTGGCAACGAAGATGTGCGCGTTTTAGTGGCACTGGCGTTGCTAATCATTGGATCAATTTTATTGTTGATCGCGATCATTCGGGCCATCTTTGCATGGGTTGCGGCCCGCCGTGCAGAACGGGAAAAACCCGTTCGTGAACCAACCGAAGAAGAATTGGAAATTGCAGCACTTGATCGGGCCTTTGATAAGGCAACCGATGTTATTTCTCGCCGGTGGACCGGGGCGGGGCGGGGTATTTATGGCCTGCCTTGGTATTTGGTCATCGGTCCATCGCAAAGCGGCAAAAGCAGCCTGATTGAACATTCCGATTTGCGATTTCCCATCGACCACGAAATTACCGCACAGCTACAAACACTTGGCCCATCGAAAGCGGTTGACATGCTCGATTGGCGCGTGGCGGGCAACGAGGCCGTGATGTTAGACACGCGCGGCATTTATTTTGATCGCGAACGCAGCGAAGACCCCGTGCGCAATGCGTTGTGGAATCGTCTGTTACATAACATTCGCAAAAAACGCCCACGTCGCCCGATCAATGGTGTGATTGTGGTTGTTGATTTTCTGGAATTTTCCAGCATGACGCACATGGAACGCGAAGAATTATCTGCGGCCCTAAGGCGCGACATCGGTATGTTGATAGAAGCCTTGGGCACACGCATGACGATCCATGTCTTATTTGCGAAATTAGATTTAGCAGGTGGGTTCCCGGATTATTTCGAAGCGATCTCTGGATCTGAACGCGAGGCCTTGTTCGGATTTCATTTCACTTACGAAGGGCGGCACACCGCCGATTGGCGCGATCAGTTTGCACAGCAATATACCCAATTCACCGAAAATCTGGCGCTACAGCTCAAACGCCGCGTTTATACGCTAAAAAATACCACCAGCCGACAAGAGGCATTTTCGCTTTATCGCACTTTTCTAGGGCTTGAAGAACCGCTAAAGGCATTTTTGAACGATACGTTAAGCGCAGACCGGTTTACAACACCGCCGTTGGTGCGTGGGGTTTATTTTGCCTCTTCCAGACAGGAAAACGTGCCGCGCAACGTCTTTTTAGAGCGGGTGGGTGCGCGCTATGCCCTAACGCCGCCGCTGTATGGCACCAGTCAGGCGGCCTCTTACCCTTATTTTTCCATTAACATTTTGAAAAAGGCGGTTTTCCCTGAAGCAGGTCTTGCCGGCAACAATATCAAACAGGAACGCCGGTATCGTAACCGCGCGGTGTGGGCCGCTGTCGTCGGTGCCGTGGTGTTTATCGCCGGGGGCGCATACTGGATGGATCGTTATGGGTATAATCTAGGGCGCGCGAACGACGTTTTGGCCCTAACCTCTACCTTCACCGATCCTGTTGAGGATGGGGCCACTGTGGATGCCACCGGCGCAACCCTTCTGGAACCACTAGATACCATTCGCGCCGCAACCTTCACCTTTGGTGAATACCGCGATGTGGGTGCGGTGGCCGCTCAAGTATCCTTATATCAGGGCGACCGGATCGGCCCCATTGTCGATACCGCCTATCGCAGTGTTTTGAACACACGCTTTGGGCCGTTATTGACCGAAGGGATTGAACGCGAACTGCGAAATGTCTGCCCCAAAGGCAGCGATCGCGAATTAGAATTGTTGCGCATATATCGTATGATGGGCGAACTAGACGGGCGGGATACGGCCGTTGTGGATGGGTATTTCGCGGTGCTGTGGCAACGCAACTTTGAAGCGAACGCCGACACGCAGAACCGATTGCAAAGCCATTTGGATCATATGTTATCCTCAGATCCCGTTGCCTATGACATCGACGATCTTTTGGTATCGCAAGCGCAAGGAAACCTTGGCGGCGTTGCCCCGTTTCAAAGGGTGTATTCAACGTTGCGCGCCTTGGGGCAACAACAACTGCCCGATGGAATCGAATTTCGCACCTCTGCTGGAACGGCGTTTGACATCGTTTACGAACCTGATCCGGAAATTGCGCGGCAATCGGCGGCAATCGCGGCCCGCAACACCGATGCGAACGATCCATGCGGCATCCAAACCGATACCGTGGCCGAACGCGAGGTGTTTGAGGTGCCGCGCATCTTCACACGGCAGGAATATTTCGATTTCTTCATCCCCCAAAATCAAAGCATTTCCCGCGTGGCAGCCGATGATTTGTGGGTTTTAGGACAATTCGATGAAACCGAATACAGCGAAGAAGATTATGCACAAATCCAGGAAAATTTGCGCGAAATCTATGTCGATGATTATATCCGGACCTGGCGCACCGCGTTGAATGAAATGCGCGTGCGCCCGTTTGACGACATACGTGATGCAGTATCATCACTGCGCGCATTAAGCGGGCCGAACAACCCAATACGGCGGGTGGCAGAATTGGTGCGCGATCACACCATCATTTACGATCAAGAAACGGTTGAGGTCGATGAAAATGGCGCCACAATAACTGATCTGGACTTTGATCCAGACCGTGCCGCAGCCTTGCGTATCAATGGGTCATTTGTCGAAATCCACCGAATGCTTGACGACAGCACCGAAGGCGGTGCAACCAACATTGATGAAATTCAAGAGGCGTTGATCGCACTAGACAGTTACGTGCGTGGCATTGCCGATGCCCCGCGCCCCAACGCCCGGGCGTTGGAATTGGCCATTCAACGCGCGCAATTACAGGGCGAAGATCCGATTTTCCGTCTACAACGGATCGCCGAACGCGCCCCCGCGCCATTCAACGATCATTTAGAAAGCATCGCCAACGAAAGCTGGCGCGTCATCATGTCCGCCGCGACCGAGGAAATCAATCGCCTATGGCACGAAGACACGTATGGCGAATACCTGCGTCTGATTGCAGGGAAATACCCGTTTGACCGGGCCTCGGAAACCGATTTACCGTTGGATGATTTTATCCTATTTTTCGCCCCCGGTGGGATTTTAGACACGTTTTACAACGAACAGTTGTTGACATTTGTTGATGAACGCACCGGTGAAGCGCGCGTGATAGATGGCCAAACCTTAGATGTTGACCCAACATTTACCCGCCAACTGCGATCAGCCATCGAAATCACACGCACATTGTTTGATGCAAATGGCGAGGTTTACGTGGAATTCACAGTGGCACCGGTGTCACTAAACAACAACCTATCCCGCGCGGTTCTCAACTTTGAAGGGCAGCTGATCAATTCCAGCCACGGCGCATCGCAACCCATCACAGTTGCCTGGCCCAATATCTTAAGCGGACCCGTGTCATCGCGCGTGGATTTATCGGCGCTGTCTCGCCAAGGGCGTAGCGTCGGCCTGCAATGGGATGGGCCATGGTCATGGTTACGGCTTTATGATGCGGCAGGACGCAGCAATTTGACCAACAATTCCGTCGATATTACCTTTGCCAACGCCAATGGGCAGGCGGCAACGTTCCGCATTCGTGCGGAATCCAGCGTGAACCTGTTTTTCAACAGTCCTCTAACAGGCTTTGAACTGCCCGCATATGTGCGGAGCCCGGCCGGATGACGCGCGCGCATCACCATCCCATGATAAAACGCCGGGCGATGGGCCGCCTAATGGTGGGTGCCGCGGCGAGCGTAGCGGCGGGATGCAGCATCCGCCCCCAAGAACGGGTTGAGCCGGTCGGCGCCCGGGGCCGCCTTATCGCCGCGGTTCCCCCCACACACCGACAGGATGAAGCCGCGCGTATCGGTCTTGTGATTTTAGGGCCCCCGTCAGAAGCAACACCGATCGGGTTTGGTTTCGTTCCCGGCACGCATCAAACCTATGTTGTGTTTGACGATGGATCGGCGCGACTGTTCCGTGGATCGGGCGATTTTGTCGAACTGGAATCCTTTGCCCCTAGGTTAAGCGAGGTTCTTCTTGCCGGGCCAAACAGACAGCGCATCGTTGGATTCACCAATCGCGGCACGTGGTCAAGTTGGAATTCCGCCAACTTATCGCAACAGTTGCTACTGCGGCCACAGCAGGCCACCTTTACCCAAACCCGTGTGTTGGATGTGGCCCGCGTTTCAGATTCGCCGGTGCTGGCCACCGCAACCGAAGGGCGCAGGATGGAATTATGGAGCCTTGTTTCCGGCAATCTTTCCACCGCCTCAATGTTGCCCGAAGGTATCCAACCACGGGTCATCATGCCCGATAGCCGCCGCAATAGGATCGTTTTCGGAACCCAAACCGGCGATGTGCGCATTTGGAACGGCAGGCGCACAACAACGCGCCTGTATCAGCATCAGGCCAGGGTTCTAAGCATTACGCGCGTGGGCAATCGCGGCATCGTGTCTACCGCCCAAGACGGGCGTGCGTTTTATTATGATTGGTCCGAAGGGCGCATTACCGCCCGCCTTGAATTTCAACGTGCGCTCTATCAATCCTATGCCTCCGCAGATGGGCGTTTGGCGGTGGTTGTGCCAGCATTGGGCGCGCCGGGGGCCTTTGGCCCAACCATGGAAGACGCGGCAAAAATGGCATCACCGCCAGCACCGCGATATGCCGATGGTATATTTTTGTCCGATAATCGCCATTTCATGGCCCGCCAAATTGATGGTTCCATCAACATTTGGGATGTCGAAAGGCAAACACTTTTGCGCCGGTATAATATGTTGATTGACAACGATAACCCCGCCGCACGCCGCCAATCGGCAATGGTTGTGGATTTTGCAACCGCGGTGCAACAGGATGTTGTTCTTTTAACCAACGACAATTTGGTGCAGATGTCCGGGCTAACACGACCCGGCGGTTTTGGCACCATTCTAACCTCGGAAACCCGCCTGGCGGGGATTGCCACATCATCGGACGGACGCATGGCAATGGTGTGTCTTGAAAACGGACAAATCGTGCGGTTTCGGATTGTGCGTGATATTCGCGGCCCCATTCCCATTACCGCAACCGCCGCATAGTGTGTAATGGATTGGATTAAAACGATTCCATCCGCCGCTGACAAATTCGGCACCTTAACATCAAGGGTCGAAGACGCGCTGGAAACCATAAACGCCGAATTGGCCAAACGCG
Organism: uncultured Jannaschia sp.; assembly: GCA_937916365.1. Lineage (GTDB taxonomy): Bacteria > Pseudomonadota > Alphaproteobacteria > Rhodobacterales > Rhodobacteraceae > JANSYL01. Next base: position 28,574 of record CALFSY010000067.1, read on the forward strand.
GCACACTGCGGTCTGATACCATCGACTATGACACATTGGCCGAGGTCAGCCGCACAGCGTTAACAGAGGCCGCCCATATTCAGGCCTATCGTGGGGCGATGTTCGCGGCGACATCCATCGAAACTCAAAAAGGGTTTGAAACCGCGGTTGCCTTGATGACGCGATTTTTTACCGATGGGTGGAATGGGATTTTTCCAAAAGGCAAACGCGCCAAACGCTTAAAGGATGCAGTCGCGAAAGATATGCACGCGCTATTGGTCAAAACCATCGAAACCCAGCCTGGGATTGTTTTTGACCCAACAGAAGATCATGCAACCGCCCTGTCGCAACTTAAGGAATTGATTGAAAATAAAACCGATTTCGATGTCTCTGCATTCGATCTGCGCCCCAAACCATCCCGTGCACAATCCCGCAATGCGGCGGGTGGCCCCAATGCCACACATCCCGATGGCCCAGTGCCCAGCGCACACCTAGATGCACGGGGGCGCGCAGAATTGCGCCAGGACATCTTGCGCCTGGCTGAACGCATCGCCAGCTTTGAACCGGATGCCGCCGTAACCGCCGCCATGCGTGGGTATGCCGCGTGGATGGAACACCGCACCACCCCCGATCATGACGACAAAGGCGTCACACAGCAGGCCAACCTACCACGACAGTTGCGCGATGATTTATTGACGGCAGAAACCGATCCAACAGCCAAAGGATTGGCGCGGTTAGAGGATCGCCTTACGATGTCACCCGATTGGTTCGAGGGCCACCTAGCTGCGTTTAATATTGCCATGGCCTTGGGCCATGAAAATCTGGCCCGTATGATCCAACGCCGCGTTGCCGATCGCCTGATTGCCTGCCCTGATCTGTTTCGGCTGAAATACCCCAATGGCGACCCGTATGTGCCCGATAACGTGGCCACCTGGATCGGGGCGGATAGTAGCACACCGCAGGTATTACGTCACGCGCCCGATGATACATCCCACACCATTGATGGTGAAGGTATTTCTGAGGAATGGCCCGATGATTTGGCCCAGGCGCTGGCAGCCCTTGATCCCCGCCTAGCAGCGGCCAGATCGCCCAGAACCGCTGCCATCATACGATATGAATTGGCGCGGCATGTGGCGGCATTAGGCCACAGCCACGTCGCAAACGCAGTGTTAGACGGGGTCGCGGCGCAAATACGTGATTTGTCCGTTGAACAATGGGATACAGAATTTACCGAAAACATCCTTACCCTTGTGAAACACGGTGGATGATCCATGGACCATTTTATCTATGGCATATTTTAAGTGCGTGGGTGTTGGGGGGCTTGCACGGGCGTAAAGCCATGATTGCGAAGGCCATTTCCATTGCGGCGTTAATTACCTTATGGCGCTAATCTAGCCATAGATCGGTCAGGGGATGTCGGTCGCGTTTTTTCTGGATTTCAAAGTGACCCAGGGGCGTCCACCCCGCAAACACGACATCGGCCCCATCATCACGAAACGCTTTGCGCAGGGCCTGTTCAACCATGCGGCGATCTTTTTTTGGCATAGGGGCGGCATCAATCACGATTTGCCCGCCCAACCCCTTAATCCGCAACACACGAGGCAATGCGCGGGCCAGTGCCAAATTGGCCTTGACGCCTGCGGCCAACGATCCATCCGCGCCCGTGTTAACGTCGATGGCCACCAGGGCGCGCGTTGGCTCAACAAACGCGGTGGCCCCGTCCGATAAAGGGAACGCGGGGGTTAACATTGCATCGACCGCCTCTAACACACCGTGCGTGTCAAAACATCCTGGTGTGTTGATCGTCGCATCGGGGGCGGGCACGGCCCAATCGCGCCATGCCAATTCGTGCGCATCGGGTCCGGCCAGCAAACATTCAGGTTCGCCCAACACATCGCCCAGGGCCGTTACCGCCACTGTAGACGCCAACATTGCGGCGATGTCATCGGTCACGGCCAAATTAACCGCCCCAGCCGCCGCACTGCGTAAGATTAGCCCGTGGTCTGCCGGTGCGCCCGTCATCGCAACCTGTGCAATAGAAACCAACCGATCCCGTTCGGCCGTATCTTTGATCGTGCGGGAAACGTTGATCCCGGGGGCCTGTGGTGTGATAATGGCGTAGCGACCTTTGAACAATAAGCGGGGGGTGACCGGCACGGCCTTTCCCGGTTCGGCGGTGCCGCTGACCTGCACCACGATTGTGTCGCCAGGGGCCACGCCGTTGGCCTGGCGCAAAAACCCCCGCCCCCGAGGCAACCGCACAATTATTCCCCCCTGCCCTTTTAGGGGCCGGTCCGCCACAGCGCGGAAAATTGCCCCCGGCATGGGCGGTGCACCAAGGCGCGGATCAATCACAACGTCTTCTAACCGTCCATCCACCATCAATGCTGCGGCTTTGCGCCCATCTAAGGTATCGCGTAAGATCACCCTGCCTTTCATAAGCATTGATACCGATTTATGGCTGCCAAGATTGATCCCAAACTGGGTATCCCGCCGCCGTCAAAAGACATGCGGTTTCGGCCAACGGCAACCCCATGATGGCGGAATGGCTGCCCACAATCCAAGGGATAAACGCCCCCGCCGGCCCCTGGATCGCATAGGCCCCGGCCTTTCCGCGCCAATCGCCGGTGGCAAGGTATCCGTTTATTTCGATTTTCGACAAGCGTTTCATACGCACGCGGCTTTCAACCACACGTTCCCAAACCTGTTTGTCACCACGCACAGCCAGTGCCGTATATACGCGGTGCCGCCGCCCCGATAGTGCGGTCAAATATGCCTCGGCCTCGGCCAAATCGGCGGCTTTCCCCAAAATGCGACGGCCCATGGCCACCACTGTATCGGCACACAACACGACATTCCCGCGACCACCGGCCATGGCAGCAACGGCTGCAACCTTTTCGCGTGCCATGCGGGCGGCATAGACACGGGGCAATTCATTGTCCTTTGGCGTTTCATCAATATCGGGGGGCACAATGGCGTCTGGAACCAGGCCAAGCGTTTCCAACAACACCCGGCGCCGCGCGCTGGCCGAGCCTAGGATCAAACGCATTGCCCAACGCCCACCTTATTTGAAACGGTAATTGATACGCCCCTTGGTCAGATCATACGGCGTCATTTCCACCTGCACCCGATCCCCCGCCAAAACGCGAATACGATTTTTGCGCATCTTGCCTGCCGTATGTGCGATAATTTCATGGCCGTTTTCCAGCTCGACCCGAAATGTCGCGTTTGGCAGAAGTTCCTTCACAACACCGGGAAATTCGAGCATTTCTTCCTTGGCCATGGTTTCTCCTTCTTGAATGTTTGCCTCAAAGGGCGAATGGGGTGGTAATGCGCGCCTAAAGCCCAATTTTCAAGATAAATTCCTAAAACAGAGTATGAAACAGGTTTGGCATGGCCCTATGGCCAAACGTTTTGTGGCCGATATAATACCTAAGAAATGGGGCAAAACATGTATAGTTTAGGTCACATCCACTGTGGGTTTACCAAATCGCTCCACCATATGGTCAACAATTTGATCGCGCGTTTGGCGATAGGCCGCTAATTTCGCATCGCGTGTTTCACCAATACCGGTCGGGTCGGAAATGAGCCAATATTCAACATCCAGATGATACTGCCCCGTTAAGTCCCGCACCCTTTCGTAACTTACCGGCGACAGGGCAACGATCAAATCAAACCCAGATATATCGTCGCCCCATTTGGCCATATCATCAAAACTGCGCACGCGATGCCCGTCGAGCTTCACGCCCAGTTCTTCACATACTGCGATGGAAAACCCATCAATTTCAAGCTGATGCGCCACGCCTGCTGATTGCACGTAGGCCTGATGCCCATAAAATTTTTTCATGATCCCTTCGGCCATGGGGGATCGCGTCGCATTGTGATCGCAACAATATAAAACAGAATTTGGAAAAGGTTTTACCAAGGATCCCCCATCGGAATACAAAACGCAATCAACGTGAAAAGACGACGCGCCGTGTCGTGGTCAATCTGTGCCTTACTATTTAACCGATCCTCGACCACACGCGCCCCTTCATTATGAATACCACGGCGGGCCATGTCGATAGCCTCTAGCTGCGAGGGATGTAAATTCTTTACCCCTGCAAAATAGTTTGCGCAAATTTGCCGATAATCTTTAACCACTTGGCGAAACGGGCTAAGCGATAGGTGAAATTCGGCGGCTGGGTCCCGGTTTTCGGTATGAATGTCAAACACCAACCGCCCATCGCGCACCCCAAGGGTCAGGCGATAAGGCCCACGTATCCCCTGGGCCTGCGCCATGGTAAGATTAAATGTATTTTCCTCTAGCAGATCGGAAATTGCCACATGGCGTTCATGTTCAACCTCAGGGGTGGGGGCGGGCAGGCCGTTGGTATCGATTTCGATGTGACTAAGGCGCATCTTTGCCCCCGTTGACCGCAACATCATCGCTGGTGTTCAGTCGATCTAATCGTGCGCGCACGGAAAGACCATGGGCCTCTAAACCCTCGGCGTGGGCTAAAATTTCCGCCGTAGGACCAATGGCGGCCAGTGCCGCAGGGGTGATGTGCGTTTGCGTTGTGCGCTTGAGAAAATCTAGCACGCCCAGCCCACTGGAAAACCGTGCCGACCGTGTGGTTGGCAACACGTGATTAGGCCCTGCGGCATAGTCGCCCATCGCCTCGGCCGTCCAAGCGCCCATAAAAATTGCACCGGCGTGGCGAATGTGTTCGGCCAATGCCTGTGGATCGGTGACGCAAAGTTGCAGGTGTTCCGGCGCAATTCGATTTGACAGTGCTGCAGCCTCATCCAAATCGCGCACAGTGATGACGGCCCCGAAATCACGCCACGATGCACCGGCAATCGCGCGCCGGTTTAGCGTGGCCAACCGCCGTTCAACGGCCTGCGTCACCGCCTGGCCAAAATCAGGGGCGTCTGTAATCAGGATCGCTTGCGCATTTTCGTCATGTTCGGCCTGGCTCAGCAGATCAAGCGCGATCCATTCTGGATCATTATGCGCATCTGCAATTACAACGATTTCGGATGGGCCTGCGATCATGTCAATGCCCACTTGGCCAAACACCTGGCGTTTTGCCTCGGCCACATAGGCATTGCCGGGGCCGGTGATTTTATCGACCGGTGCAATGGTTTCGGTGCCATACGCCAACGCGGCCACGGCCTGCACCCCACCGATACGATAGATTGTATCGACATCTGCCAAACGTGCGGCCAAAACCACCAAGGGATTCATGCGCCCGCCCGGTGTAGGGGCCGTGATGGCCAACCGTTTTACCCCGGCCACTTGCGCCGGAATGGCATTCATCAAAACAGACGATGGATAAGACGCAAGCCCCCCCGGCACATAAAGCCCCGCAGCATCAACCGGTGTCCACCGCCAACCCAGCGTCGCACCTACGGCGTCGGTCCATTGGGCATCTTGGGGCATTTGGCGTTCGTGATAGGCGCGAATGCGCGCGGCGGCATGGTCCAATGCGGCCCGTTCGGTGGATGGCACTGTGGATATGGCTGCCGAAATGTCTGCGTCGCTCAACGCGAACGTTTGGGGGGTGAGGGACAGTTTGTCGAACTTTTCGGTCCATTCTATTACGGCGTTATCGCCGCGTGTGCGCACATCGGCGATTATTTCGGTGACGATTGCGGCAACATCGTCGGCTTTTTCCCGTTCATTATGTAAGAACGCGATAAATTGCCGTTCAAAATCGGTTGCGCGCGTATCGAGGAAGTGCACCATGATTGCGATGTTTCATCCTTTGTTCACGCATGGGCCGTGCCTATGTCTACGCAAACCCAGTGCGTTCAAATCAGCGGCCCATAAATGCAAGGCTGTGGGCGATTTGGCGGGCGCCTTAAGGCAAAAATTCGGTGGGGTCTTGGGCATCGAACCCACGGCGCACCTCAAAATGTAGGAAGGATGGATCACCTTCCCCAACACGGGCGATGGTTTGGCCGCGGGTGACGGGATCGCCCCGATTAACGGAAATATCCTGGATGTTAGCATATACCGTCAAAAGACCATCATCATGGCGCACAACCAAGATCGGGATTTGATCGGTGCTTTGCGTGATGGCCGCCACAGACCCATTGCCCGCGGCACGCACGGCGGTGCCCGTTGCGGCGGCAATGTCGATACCTTCGTTCGAGCCGGAATACGGGCGCACAATCGGCCCATCAACGGGTCGCACAAATTGTGCCGTCGGCGGGGCCGCCGATGTGGAGGCGGGTTCGGGATTTGTGGTTTCCTGGGGCGCTGACGAAACAACAGGGGGGGCAACAGGGGCCGCCGCAGGCGGTGTCAATATTGGCGATGGTGAAACCTCTTCTATCGGGGCGATTGGCGTGGGGGGGGCAATCGGGTCTGACCGTAGCGGGGGTGTTGTGGTTGTTGTGGCGGTTGCAGGTGGCGGTGTATTAGTGGATGCGGGCACAACCGCAGGTGCGGTTTGTGATGGTGGGCGAGCGTTGTTTGGGGCCGCACGGGTGGCCGCGATGGGAATAATCAAATACTGCCCCTCGCGCACCGCCATGGTAGGGCCAAGGCCATTCCATTCCCCTAATGACCGAACGGAAACATTATAAAGCCGTGAGATAGAAAATGCGGTTTCCCCCCGCCCAACACGATGTTGAATCGGTTCCGCACCGGATTGCGGGGTTAGTCCGGTGGGTGCAACGTCGGCCTCGGCCTTCTCTATGGCGTCGCGGGCCAATGCGGCGATGTCTGTTTGACCACTACTGCCAGGGGTCACACGCCGGGGCAGGGCAAGCACTTCATCATTGCGTAAGGTGTCGTTGGCGTCGCGCCCGTTAAAACGGGCCAGTTCCTCTGCATCCAATCCAATACGTTGGGCCACATCGGTAACGGTATCACCACTGCGCGCAACGGCCATTTGATAACTGTCGTATGTGATCAAACCATTGGCATCGGGTTCAGGGCGCGGGATGGTTGTTGATTCGGCCTCTACCCCAGATGAATTGGGCCTTAAATCGAAATTAAATCCTTCGTCCCCAGTACAGTTCACCAAAACCAGCAAACCCACCCCGATAACGGCGTTTGAAATGGCACGCCCTGTAATAAATTCTTTTGCCATCGTGCGACGCGGCCCTGTCATAACAAAATACGCTCCCTCGTTTTGGTGCTGGGGTCAATGCCACGATTAGTTGTCATTTTATGATCGGGCGCAATATATAAGTTTGATATAGATTATCCTGAGCCTAGGCCTTCGACAAGGGGGACAAAGCGCACAGGCATCAGTTCTTCATACATAAGGCCGTCTTGGGTGCGTGTAACCTTAATCAAATGCTGCACTGTGTCTGATTGGCCAACGGGCAAAACCATAATTCCCCCCATTTTCAACTGTGCCAAAAGCGGGCCTGGCGGATCCTCTGCGGCGGCGGTGACCATGATGCGATCAAATGGGCCTTGGTCTGGCAATCCGAATGACCCATCGCCCAGAATGGCCACGATGTTGGTCAACCCTAATTTGGCGAACCGAACCTCGGCCTCACGTATTAAGGTATGAAACCGGTCTACCGAATAAACGCGGCGTGCTAACACGCTTAGAATCGCGGTTTGATACCCCGATCCGGTGCCGATTTCCAACACCTTATCACGTTGTTGCACATCAAGCGCCTGGGTCATCAACCCCACCACGGAAGGTTGCGAAATCGTTTGCCCGCATGAAATCGGCAATGGCAGATCTTCGTAGGCACGCCCGGCGAAATGGCCCCGGACAAACGCACCGCGATCAATTTTTTCCATCGCCGCCATAACGCGCGCCTCGGTTATGCCTTTGGATCGCAACTGAAACAAAAACTGCATCTGACGTGTGGCCCTGTTTGTCATTCAAACGCAGCCCTAAGATCGTCTATGGCGTCATGTGCCGTTAGGTCGGCGCGCATGGGCGTTATGGTAATATATCCTTCTAGATTGGCGTGTGCGTCTGTGCCGGGTGCTGTGGGCACATCTTGCCGCCCACTCCGTATCCATAAAAACCGGCGGCTGTTGGGGGCAATGTGTGATTCGGCGGAAAATCGCGTGCCTGGGCGATACCCCTGCGCAACGGCACGAATGCCCTTTACATCAGACGCGGGAACCGGGGGAAAGTTGATGTTATAAAAAAGCCGATAATCGGTTTGATCCCACACACCTTTTGACCAAAGCGTTTTCACCAGATCCGCGGCATGATCGTAGGCGGCCTCATAAGGGTCTACCGCATCAATGTTGTCTGGGCCTAGATATTGGGACAACGCAATGGCGGGCAAACCTTGAAGCGCGGCCTCCATCGCGCCGCCGATGGTGCCGGAATACAGCACGTTTTCCGCGGCATTATTACCGCGGTTCACGCCCGATAAGACCAAATCGGGGGGCCGATCCGTTAAGACATCATAAAGCGCGGCCAAAACACAATCGGCCGGCGTGCCCTCGGCGGCGAACCGGCGCGGCCCAAGTTCTGCAATCATCATCGGATGAACATATGAAATACAATGCCCGACGCCCGATTGTTCAAACGCGGGGGCCACTGTCCAAACCTCGCCGTCCGGGCCTGCGACATCAACTGCAATCGCGTGCAAAACCGCAAGCCCAGGGGCGTTTATACCATCGTCATTTGTGATGAGGATACGCATGGGCACACTTTCATATTAGGCGATCGGGTCGTATCATTTTGATGTAGCCTGCGGGAACGGGACCCACAAGATCAATGGTGAGCCGTCCCCCACCCTAACTGTGAGTGTGGTATATGAAAAATCAAAGCAGATTAATAAATCGCAACACACAAACTATATTACTAATCGTGCTATGAACGATGGCACGTATCAAGCAACGCGTTTATGTTAAATGTGGTAAATGATGTTGATCCTAAGCCTAAGCGCACTTGTCCTGATTGGTATTGTCTTAGACTTCCTTATGGATGGCGAGGACCCCCATACACAAGATCAGGATTTTGAGGATGACGTGAATGCAGATAACGACACGCGCGTAAATCATGGCCTTCACCGTAAAACCAAACAGCGATCCGTGTCGTATTTCCAACGAAAATGGAACCCGTCCGATCACCCTGCGCCACCGGTTGACGAAGATCCACAGCTTCATACCCAGATCGCACACGACGCCCCCACACAAAACCAACCTCCCCTTCACGCCCACGCCCCACGTGTTTTGAAACGCACCCCCAAAGATGTGGTTCGGGTGTCCGATCCACCCTTATTTTCGGATGATGTGCCAAGTAATGGATTGTTAAGCGCGCTGAACCTTCAAACGCGCGCCCGTGACCCCGCCGATGACAGCACGGATGTGTTCAACGATGGTGCGCCGGGGGGCGATCAACATACCCATCGTTCTTTTATTGAACGACGTGCGCCGCGCCCGCCGCGCGCATCGGGCGATCATGCGGCCACGATCCCCGATTTCGACCCCACGCGCGAAGAATTGGTGTTAGACATCACACTCCCACCCGAAGGGCCAATCCCAAATGTTACCGTGCAAGACGCCCCAGGGGGACTTGCCGTTTTGGTGGATGGGAAAATCCACGCCATTCTTGCGGGCCTAAATACAAAAAATCAGGTGCGCATCGTTACAAAAATCACGCACCTTAGGTAGGCTGCATACGTCCCATGCCACCGACGCGAACAAAGGTTTTATACATTCAACGGTGGTGACGAGGCATCACACGGCAGATTTGCGCATTTCTTCTAGGTAGATGTCACGCAAACGGTGGGTGATCGGACCTGGCGTGCCGTTCGCCACCGGGGCACCGTCAATTTCGACCACAGGCATAACAAATGTAGACGCAGAGGTAATGAATGCCTCATCCGCGGTGCGCGCCTCATCCAAGGTAAAGGGGCGTTCCTCCACGGTCATCTGCGCCTCGGCGGCAAAACGCAAGACGGCCGCACGGGTGATCCCATGCAGGATTTCATGGCCCAAATGACGGGTAATGATCGCGCCATTTTTGATGATATAGGCGTTGTTTGACGTGCCTTCGGTTACAAATCCATCCTCGACCATCCAGGCATCATCGGCGCCTGCGGCCTTTGCCATCATCTTCCCCATGGATGGATACAACAGTTGCACAGTTTTAATATCGCGCCGCCCCCATCTTAAATCATCAACCGCGATCACCTTGATACCAGTGCGGACGGCATCATTGTCTGCAAGGCCGGGTTTGGATTGCGTGAACAGAACAATCGTGGGGGTCGCATCGGTTGGAAATGCAAAATCACGATCCGCCGCCCCACGCGTCACCTGTAGATAAATCAACCCGTTGTCGATGTTATTGCGGCGCACCAATTCCCGGTGAATGTTTAATAATTCTTCATCCGTTGTTGGGTTGGACATATCCAGCTCATCAAGTGACCGCTGCAGCCGTTTTGTATGGGCCGCAAAGTCGATCAATTTACCGTCCAGAACACTGGTCACTTCATAAACAGCGTCGGCAAACAAAAATCCCCTGTCGAAAACCGACACATGCGCCTCATCCTCAGGCAGATAAGTGCCGTTGACATAAACGGTGCGCGTCATTGGACCCTCCTTAAAAACACGAATGGTTAGAACATAGCTGGATTATAGTAGGAATCTTTTTTTGCTGCATAGCTTCGCCATTAACGCCGCCTTTGATCCAAGA
>CALFSY010000068.1 GCA_937916365.1 uncultured Jannaschia sp.
TCGATCCTGCATTTAACAGAACAGTATTTGAAATTTATTGCCCATGCGCGCGCGTTGCGCATCGAATTGGCGGCCGATTACCTGGTGATGGCGGCATGGTTGGCGTTGTTGAAATCGCGTCTTTTACTGCCGCCGGACCCCGCCGATGACGGCCCAACCGGCGCAGACATGGCCGCGCACCTAGCGTTTCAACTAGAACGGCTTGCCGCGATGCGCGACTGTGCGGCCACGTTGATGGCCCGTGATCGGCTGTATCAAGACCGTTTTCCACGGGGACAGGCCGAACCAATCGTGACCGCACGGCGCATTACCTATCAGGCAGGGTTGCTAGATTTAATGCGTGCCTATGCCCGCCTACGTAGCCAGGATGAATTTCGCCCCTATACAGTAGATCAGGATGCGATCCTAACAATGGAAGATGCGCTAGAGCGCCTAACCCGCCATATTGGGGGCGCGCTAGAATGGACCGATTTAATGTCGTATTTGCCCGAAGGATGGAAAGGCGACCCAAAACGCCGCCGTTCGGCCACAGCATCACATTTCGCCGCCGCGTTAGAGCTTGCCAAAACAGGCAAAATCACCCTGCGCCAAACGCATCCGTTCGCACCGATCCACCTGCGCCGCCGGACCGACGCATGACCGCCACCACAGACGCAGACCCCAGCCTATTTCGTGCACCGCCCCTATCCGAACAGGAACGGATGGTCGAGGCCATGTTATTTGCCGCCGCTGCACCGCTAACACTCAAAGATATGGCGGCACGAATGCCGCATGGTTCAGACCCGGCCGAAGCTGTGCAACGCCTGCGCAAACACTATGCCGGGCGCGGTGTGCATGTGACCCGGGTGGGCGATGCCTGGGCTTTGCGCACCGCCGCCGATTTGGGATTTTTAATGGCGCATGAGGCCGTGGAAACCAAAAAACTTAGCCGCGCGGCCATCGAAACGTTGGCCATCATCGCCTATCATCAACCGGCCACACGTGCCGAAATCGAAGAAATTCGCGGCGTATCCATCAGCCGCGGCACAATAGATCAGCTGATCGAATTGGAATGGGTGCAGTTTGGCCGCCGTAAAATGACCCCGGGCCGCCCCGTGACCTATGTTGTAACGCAAACCTTTCTTGATCATTTCGGGTTGGAAAACACGCGCGATTTGCCCGGGCTAAAGGAATTGCGCGCGGCGGGGTTGCTTGACAATCGCCCCCCCGAAGGCACCGAACAGGCGGAAGATTCAGACCTGGACACCGACGATATGTTCAACGACGACCCGAACATGTGAGGCAGGCTTTGGCCCGTGATGCAATCCTACGCCGAAACCTTGCGCGCGCCCGTTGTCCAAGATAAATTTGCTGCATGTCTGGTCTTTTTAATATCGGGGATCGTATGCGGCTGCCTTGGCGGTTTTATGGCGCGCGGCATTCGCGGCTAGGGGGCACGGTAACCCCAAAAGAATTTTAATCTATCCCACCTGTCACGATCATTAAGGAACATTTTCATGCCCGGCAAAACGCTTTACGATAAAATCTGGGATGCGCATTTGGTACACGCGGCACCCGATGGCACCAGCCTGCTTTATATCGACCGCCATTTGGTGCATGAGGTCACCAGCCCCCAAGCGTTTGAAGGCCTACGCCTGGCCGGTCGCCCCGTGCGTGCGCCGGAAAAAACCATTGCCGTGCCTGACCATAATGTGCCCACCACGCCCGATCGCCTGACCGGCGGTATGACGGATGACAGCAAAATTCAGGTCGACGCACTGGATCAAAACGCACGAGACTTTGGCATCCACTATTACCCCGTGTCCGACATCCGCCAGGGGATTGTGCATATTGTTGGCCCCGAACAGGGGTGGACATTGCCAGGCATGACCGTGGTGTGCGGCGACAGTCACACGGCCACCCACGGCGCGTTTGGTGCGCTGGCCCACGGTATCGGCACGTCCGAGGTTGAACACGTGCTGGCCACCCAAACCTTGATCCAGAAAAAATCAAAAAACATGAAGGTTGAGGTCACGGGCACCCTGCCCCCCGGCGTGACGGCCAAGGACATCACCCTATCCATCATCGGGCATACCGGCACGGCGGGCGGCACCGGATACGTGATCGAATACAGCGGTGAGGCCATCCGCGCCCTATCAATGGAGGGGCGGATGACCGTGTGCAACATGGCGATTGAGGGGGGCGCGCGCGCGGGCCTGATCGCGCCGGATCAAACGACGTTTGACTATGTGCAGGGCCGCCCCCATGCCCCTAAGGGCGCACAGTGGGACGCCGCGTTGGCCTGGTGGAAAACACTGTATTCCGATGATGATGCACAGTGGGATCATGTCATAACCCTACGCGCCGAAGACATCGCACCGGTCGTCACCTGGGGCACATCGCCTGAGGATGTGTTGCCCATCACCGGCGTGGTGCCCGCCCCGCAGGATTTTGAGGGGGGTAAGGTGCAGGCCGCGCAACGATCGTTGGAGTATATGGGCCTAACGCCCGGCACACGCCTGCGCGATATTGCCATTGACACGGTCTTTATCGGATCGTGCACCAATGGCCGGATTGAGGATTTACGCGCCGCCGCCAACATTCTGAAGGGTCGCAAGGTCAAAGACGGCCTGCGCGCGATGGTGGTGCCGGGCTCGGGCCTTGTGCGCGCCCAGGCGGAGGAGGAGGGCCTGGCCGATATTTTTAAGGATGCGGGCTTTGAATGGCGTTTGGCGGGGTGTTCCATGTGCCTGGCGATGAACCCCGATCAACTGGCCCCCGGTGAACGCTGCGCGGCGACATCGAACCGCAATTTTGAGGGGCGCCAGGGCCGCGGCGGGCGCACGCACCTGATGTCGCCGGCCATGGCCGCCGCGGCGGCGATCACCGGCCGCCTAACCGATGTGCGGGACGTGATGTCATAACCTTTGGGCAGAATAGGGTAAGGACACACGATGCGCGCCAAGGCACACCGCACCCGGCCTTTGCGGCGGCCAAAACGGGCCAGGCACCCCCGCCCCGTTGCCGCGCTCCCGCGCGCACCTGCAAAAGAAACCTGGGCCGAACGGCAACGGAAAAGGGCCTGGTTGCTG
>CALFSY010000069.1 GCA_937916365.1 uncultured Jannaschia sp.
TATCACACATCTGATACAGGGTTTGTGGCAACCCCAGGCTGTGCCTGTTTGGATAACCCTTTATATCCTTATCCTATTCACGTTGAAGGTGGCCCAACCCTACAGCCTATCCCCTGATGAGGCCGAACAAATGATCCTGACCCAGGGCTGGGCTTGGGGGTATGGAACGCAACCGCCGCTTTATACGTGGCTGCAAATCCTGGTCTTTGAGATCACAGGCCCGGGTAGGTTTGGGTTGGCCGTGCTGAAACACGGCCTGTTGTTGGCGATTTATCTGGGGGTTTGGCGGCTGGCGCGTATGGTGGGCGCCGATCAACGGGTGGCGGGGGTGGCCATGTTGGGCACCTTGTTGATCCCCACGTTGTTATGGTCGGCGCAGCGGGATCTGACGCACACCGTTTTGGCTGTGGCCGTTTCAATTTGGGTCGTTATCGCGGCCCTATTGGCCCTGCGCACACAAACGTGGGTAACCTTTGCCTTGGTGGGGATGTTGGCCGCGGCAAGCATTTTATCAAAGTGGAACGTTGTGTTTGTGATCTTGGGGGGCGCGGTGGCGATCCTAAGCATGCCGCAGGCGCGCACATGGCGTTGGTGGATCAGTGTAGGCGTGATAGTGGCCCTAATGATACGCCCGGCCATGTGGATGTTGGACCATTGGACCATTGCGACCAGCGGGATTGCACGATTTGATGCAACCGATGGGCCGGGCATGGGGGCCGCCGCCCAGGCATTGGTATCATTCGTGCAGGGTCTTTTGGCCGATTACGCCTTGGTTGCGCTGTTGTTATTGATTTGTTTTGGGCTGCCTGCATGGGGTCGGGCCGATTGGCCGATACGCCTGATCCGTCGTATGATATTGGCGGCGATAGGCATTATCATCATGGCCGCCTTGGGGTCGGGGGCGACAGTGATCCATCAACGATGGGTTTTGCCGCCGTTGGTCTTTGCGCCGATGGTCGCGGTCTTTGCATTGGCGCCCTCGATCACACGGCGGAACACCGTGTGGTTTACGGGGATTGGCGGCGCGCTTGTCCTCATATTCGGCCTAATCATACCGCAGCTTTTGCCCGTGCTAGGCGATAGACCCATGCGCAAACAGGTCCCCATTGCCGCGATTGCCCAGGCATTGCCAGACGGAAATTTGGTGGTGTTGACCGAATCGGCAATGTTGGCGGGAAACCTGCGCGCAATGCGGCCGGAAATAAACGTCGGATTGCCCGGCTTCCCCCCGCAGACAGAGGCACGGCCAACTCATGTGATATGGGGGCGGGCCTTTGCCCCATTTAACGGATCGTTGGGAAATTTGACATCATTCGCACAAGAACACACCGACCAAACAATAAATTCGTCCGCAATCGCCCCCATTACAGTGCCATATCCCCCACCATTTGAATCTTGGCTATATTACCTTTACATCGCAGATGTGTCGCAGTGACCCACACCTAAATCGAATCACATTCTCAAACATAGGAACCACAACAATGGCCGTGCTTATCGACGAAAATACCAAAGTCATTTGTCAGGGTTTCACAGGATCGCAAGGCACCTTTCATTCGGAACAGGCCATCGCCTATGGCACCAAAATGGTGGGGGGCGTGACCCCAGGCAAAGGCGGGATGATCCATCTGGATCTGCCGGTCTTTAACTCAGTCCATGAGGCCAAAGCAGCGACAGGTGCCACAGCCACCGTCATTTACGTGCCCCCCCCCTTTGCCGCCGATTCGATCCTTGAGGCCATCGACGCACAGATGGACCTGATCGTATGCATTACCGAGGGCATCCCCGTGTTAGACATGATGACAGTCAAACGCGCGTTGGAGGGCACGGCATCAACCCTGATCGGCCCCAACTGCCCCGGCGTTATCACACCCGATGCGTGTAAAATCGGCATCATGCCGGGCCATATCCACAAACGGGGCAAGGTGGGGGTTGTCTCACGATCGGGCACCTTGACGTATGAGGCCGTGAAACAAACCACCGATGTGGGCCTTGGCCAATCCACCTGCGTGGGCATTGGCGGCGACCCCATCAAAGGGTCTGAGCATATCGACGTGTTGGAATGGTTTCTGGCCGATGAAGAAACCCAAGCCATCATCATGATCGGTGAGATTGGCGGCAGTGCCGAGGAAGAGGCCGCACAATTCCTGGCCGATGAACGCAAAAAGGGCCGCTGGAAACCCACCGCGGGCTTTATTGCGGGCCGCACCGCGCCACCAGGCCGCCGCATGGGCCACGCGGGCGCCATTGTCGCCGGGGGTAAAGGCGGCGCGGAAGACAAGATTGAGGCCATGCAAACCGCGGGCATCACCGTCGCCGACAGCCCCGCAAGCCTGGGCGAAGCGGTGTTGGAGGCGATAGGATAGAGGTAGGCAAGGAAAATAAAAGCCTAAGCCTAAATAGGCGATGTAAAACAGCACATGACAAAATCAAAGATGGTGATCATGTCACCCATAAATGCAATTATCATGGGTTTGTGTAAATCTTTTACTACTGCTGGGCGCACCTCGCGCGCTGAATTTTGGTGGCTATGGTGCTTTCACTTTGTCGTTCCCTTTCTACTAATCTTCATATTATATCCCTCTTTGAATAATCTAAGCATCAACAAATTCGCCATACCTACAGCAGCTCGTGTATTAGCATATCTGGGTATAATAATCTATGTTGGCACCCTACCAAGTGCATTTTCTGCCGTGATCCGCCGCTGTCATGATATGGGTCAAACTGGAAGATGGCAGGGCCTTTTGTATGCGTTGTTGATTATAGCAGTGGTCATAACATTTCTTAGTATGCCACATGGGCCCTCATTCGAACTCACCAGTGCGCTATTTCAAGATGAATTGGCCTCAGAAAACCCGACAACGCTTATTGTGATGAGCCCTTTGATCCTGATCACAGGCTTTTTTGATTTTATATTCTTTATCATAATCACTGTGACAATTTTAATAACTATCGGTATTTTCTTGCTAATTATGCTTATTCCTTTAGGGCTTAGTTTAGGTGGCCCATCCCAACCTGGTTCCAACACATACGGCCCAAATCCGCATGAGGTAACATCATGACCAATCAATCCCCCAACGACCTATTCCATGCGTCCTCGTTCATGCAGGGGCAAAATGCGGCATATCTTGAGCAGCTTTATGCCCAATACGCGCAGGATCCGAACGCAGTTGACGATGGATGGCGCGCGTTTTTCGCCGCGCTTGGCGATGCCGCCCCCGACGCACAGGCGGGCGCGCATGGGCCGTCTTGGGCGCGGGCCGATTGGCCACCCACGCCCACGGGCGATATGATGACGGCCCTGAACGGCGATTGGCCCGCAACCGCGGCAGAAATCGCAGGCGCAGATCAAAAAATCAAAGCCAAAGCGGCGGAAAAAGGTGTTGAAATTACTGACGCCGATGTGCAGCGCGCGGTGCTCGATTCTATCCGTGCGCTCATGCTGATCCGGGCTTATCGTATTCGCGGGCATTTGGTGGCCGATCTTGACCCATTGGGAATGCGCAACCCAACCCTGCATCCGGAACTTGACCCCAAAACCTATGGGTTTGCTGAGGCTGATTTAGACCGCCCGATTTTCCTGGATCATGTGTTGGGGCTTGAAATGGCCTCAATCCGGCAAATTTTAACCATCGTTAAACGCACCTATTGCGGCACTTTTGCGTTGCAATACATGCACATATCAGACCCCGAACAATCCGCCTGGCTCAAAGAACGGATCGAGGGGTATGGCAAAGAAATTCAATTCACGCGCGAAGGGCGCAAGGCGATCCTGAATAAGTTGGTCGAGGCCGAAGGATTTGAAAAATTCCTACAGGTTAAATACACGGGCACCAAACGCTTTGGTCTGGATGGGGGGGAGGCCTTGATCCCCGCGATGGAACAAATCATCAAACGCGGCGGGGCATTGGGGCTAAAGGATATTGTGATCGGAATGCCCCACCGTGGGCGGCTGAACATCTTGGCCAATGTGATGGGCAAACCTTATCGCGCGATTTTCAACGAATTCCAAGGCGGCAGTTTCAAACCCCAAGATGTGGATGGATCGGGCGATGTGAAATATCACCTGGGCGCATCATCGGATCGCGAGTTCGATGGAAACACCGTGCACCTTAGCCTGACCGCCAATCCCAGCCACCTTGAGGCCGTGAACCCCGTTGTTTTGGGCAAGGCGCGTGCAAAACAGGATCAGTTAAACGATACGGACCGCACGGCGGTGTTGCCGGTGTTGTTGCATGGCGACGCCGCCTTTGCCGGGCAGGGCGTGGTGGCCGAAGGGTTTGGTTTGTCGGGCCTGCGTGGGCACCGCACGGGCGGCACCATGCACATTGTGGTCAACAATCAAATCGGATTCACCACCGCGCCGCATTTTTCGCGGTCTTCCCCCTATCCCACCGATATTGCGTTGATGGTCGAGGCGCCGATTTTCCACGTTAACGGCGATGATCCCGAGGCCGTGGTGCACGCCGCCCGGGTTGCCACCGAGTTTCGGCAAAAGTTTCACAAAGACGTGGTGATTGATATTTTCTGCTATCGCCGGTTCGGCCATAACGAAGGGGATGAGCCGATGTTCACCAACCCCGCGATGTATACGAAAATCAAGGCCCACAAAACCACGCTGCAACTCTATACCGAACGTTTGGTGCGCGATGGCTTGATCCCCGAGGGCGAGATTGAGGATACAAAAACCACGTTTCAGGCCAAGCTGAACGAAGAGTTTGAGGCCGGCAAAGACTATAAACCCAACAAGGCCGATTGGCTGGATGGTCGATGGTCGCATATGGACCGCCAAGGCGAAGATTATCAGCGCGGCCAAACCGCGATTGCGCCCGAAACCTTGGCCGAAATCGGCACCGCCCTTACCAAAACGCCCCAGGGGCTGAACCTGCACCGGACTGTGGGGCGGCTGATCGACGGCAAAAAACAAATGTTCACCACCGGCCAGGGTTTTGATTGGTCCACGGCCGAGGCGTTGGCGTTTGGATCGCTGCTGGTCGAAGGATACCCCGTGCGCCTATCGGGGCAAGATTCGATTCGCGGCACGTTCAGCCACCGGCATTCCGCCTTTGTCGATCAACAAAGCGAAGAACGGTATTATCCGCTGAACCATATCCGCGACGGGCAAGCGCGGTATGAGGCGATTGATTCCATGCTCTCGGAATACGCGGTGTTGGGGTTTGAATATGGCTATTCCTTGGCCGAGCCCAACTCGCTCGTGTTGTGGGAGGCGCAGTTCGGTGATTTCGCTAATGGCGCGCAGATCATGTTCGACCAATTCATTTCATCGGGCGAACGCAAATGGTTGCGCATGTCGGGGTTGGTGTTGTTACTGCCCCACGGGTTCGAAGGCCAAGGGCCCGAACATTCCTCTGCCCGGTTGGAGAGGTTTTTGCAAATGTGCGCCGAAGATAACTGGATCGTGGCAAACTGCACCACACCGGCGAATTATTTTCATATTTTGCGCCGCCAAATCCACCGGTCATTCCGCAAACCTTTGGTGTTGATGACGCCCAAATCGCTGTTGCGCCATAAAATGGCGGTGTCTGATGCCGCGGCGTTCACCACGGGATCAAGTTTTCACCGCGTGTTGTGGGATGACGCGGAAATGGGCACGTCGACCACGCAACTTGCCCCCGATGATCAGATCAGACGCGTCGTCATCTGTTCGGGAAAAGTATATTATGACCTGTTGGCCGAACGCGATGCGCGCGGGTTGACCGATGTTTACCTTTTGCGCCTGGAACAGTTTTATCCGTTCCCTGCGCTGAGCCTGATGAAAGAATTGGAACGCTTCAAAACCGCAGACATCGTATGGTGCCAAGAAGAACCAAAAAATCAGGGCGGTTGGGCCTTTATCGAACCAAATATCGAATGGGTTCTAAACCGGATCGGGGCCACGCATCCGCGCGCGCGCTATGCCGGCCGGCCGGGCGCGGCATCACCCGCCACGGGGTTGGCCAGCCAACATAAATCGCAACAAACCGCGCTTGTGAACGAAGCGCTGACAATCGAAGGGTAAAGATATGTCCATAGAAGTCCGCGTGCCAACCTTAGGCGAAAGTGTGACCGAGGCAACCGTTTCAACATGGTCGAAAAAACCAGGCGACAGTGTGGCGGTTGACGAAATTTTGTGCGAACTGGAAACCGATAAGGTGATGGTTGAGGTGCCTTCGCCCGCCGCAGGCACATTGGCCGAGATCACCGCGCCCGAGGGCACAAGCGTTGGGGTTGACGGCCTGTTGGGGGTCTTGGCCGAGGATACCGCCGCAGCGGGTGATGCGCCGACCCCTGTGACGGCGGCGCCCCAAACGCAAACGGCAACACCCCACGCCGCCGCCGAAGACGCCCAACCCATCACACTTGTCGCCACTTCCTCAGGTGGGGCTGATGCGGCCGAAGGCACCGAGGGCAAACAGATAGATGTCATGGTGCCCGCCTTGGGTGAAAGCGTGACCGAGGCCACAGTGGCCACTTGGTTCAAATCCGTGGGCGATGCGGTGGCACAAGACGAAATGCTGTGCGAACTAGAAACCGATAAGGTATCGGTTGAGGTGCCCGCCCCCGCTAACGGTGTGTTGGCCGAAATTGTAGCGCCACAGGGCGCCACAGTAGCCGCCAATGCGAAACTCGCCGTTCTTAGCGGGGCCACCACCACCGCAGGGGCCGCATCACCATCAACGGCGTCTAACAACACCGCCCCTGCCGCCACACCGACACCCGCGCCAAATGCGGCGCGCGCAGACATCGAAAATGCACCATCGGCCCAAAAACTTATGGCCGAGGCAAACCTTTCCCCCGATCAGGTGCAAGGCACAGGCCGCGATGGTCGCATTATGAAAGAGGATGTTCTAAACGCGCTGACCACACCGCGCGCGGCCCCTGCCCCAGCCCAAGCCGCACGCGCGCCCGTTTCGGTTGCGGATGCCCCGCGCGAAGAACGGGTGAAAATGACACGCCTGCGCAAAACCATCGCCACGCGCCTGAAAGATGCGCAAAACACCGCCGCGATCCTGACAACCTATAACGAGGTTGACATGACCGAGGTGATGGCCCTGCGCAAAACGTATAAGGAAGAGTTTGAAAAAAAACACGGCGTGCGCCTGGGCTTTATGTCGTTTTTTACAAAGGCCTGTTGCCATGCTTTGCACGAAATCCCCGAGGTGAATGCCGAAATCGACGGGGATGACATTGTTTATAAAAACTATGTCCATATGGGTATCGCGGCCAGCACCCCGCAGGGGTTGGTTGTGCCGGTGATCCGCGACGCCGATCAGAAAAGTTTTGCAACCTTGGAAAAAGAAATCGCCGAAAAGGGCAAAAGCGCGCGGGATGGTAAGCTTAGCATGGCCGATATGCAGGGCGGCACGTTCACGATTTCCAACGGCGGCGTTTACGGATCGTTGATGTCAGCGCCCATTTTGAACCCGCCGCAATCGGGGATTTTGGGGATGCACAAAATTCAGGACCGCCCCGTTGTTGTGGGCGGTGACATCAAAATCCGGCCCATGATGTATCTGGCCCTATCCTATGACCACCGGATCGTGGACGGCAAAGGCGCCGTAACCTTTTTGGTGCGCGTGAAAGACGCGCTGGAAGACCCGCGGCGTTTGTTGATGGATTTGTGAATGTGAAAGGGGAATTTCCCTTTCAAACACCCCCTATTTCCCGTGGTAATCCCGAAACCATTTCACGAATTGTGCGATGCCGTCGCGGAAATCCGTTTGCGGGCGATACCCCGTTAGCTTCTGCAACAGCGTTGCATCGGCCCATGTTGCGGGCACGTCGCCTTTGTGCATCGGCATATAATTTCGGGTCGCTTTTTTGCCGACGCAGTCTTCGATCGCGTCGATAAAATCCAACAACCGGATTTTCTGCGAATTGCCTATGTTGACGATGCGAAACGGGGCGACGGGCGATAGGCTATCGCCATCGTCAATGTCCTCTGCCGCCTCAGGGCGCGTGGGCGCAACATCCATCAACAGGCGAATGCCCCGCACCAAATCTTCGACATAGGTGAAATCACGATACATGTTGCCGTGGTTATAGATGTCGATCGGGCGATCATCGAGGATCGCATCGACAAATTTATATAGTGCCAAGTCCGGGCGCCCCCATGGCCCATAGACGGTAAAAAACCGAAACATGGTTGTGGGAATGTTCCACAAATGGGCATACGAATGTGCCATGCTTTCGTTGGCCTTTTTCGTTGCCGCATAAATGGTTAGCTGCGTATCGGCTTTTTCGGTTTCGGAAAAGGGCATATCATCGTTTGCGCCATAAACCGATGATGTTGACGCCATAAGCAGATGTTGAATGGCGTGCCGCCGCGCGGCCTCCATCACTGTGAAGGTGCCGATAATGTTACTGTCGATATATGATCGCGGGTTTTCCAGGCTATAGCGCACTCCGGCCTGCGCGGCGAGGTGGATGATAACATCGGGCACGAAATCATCGACCAAGGCATCAAAGCGCGCTTGATCTTCCAACATGCCTTCCGTTGCGGAAAAATTTTGATGTTGCAATAGCATGGCATGGCGGCGTTTTTTCAATGTAACATCGTAGTAATCCGTCATGCCGTCATACCCGCGCACCCAAAATCCTTCGGCCAACAACAAACGGGCCAGATGATACCCAATGAAACCGGCCGTGCCGGTGATAAGGATTTTGCGGATCATATCGGTTCTTTCTTATGGCCACTTGGGTAACATATCTGTCCCCATTTACATTTTGTTGCTTGCGATGGGCAATGCGCCACTTGTAACTGCACAAATCTTAATCAAACGGGCAAGGGCCCTGCATCATGAACACCACAGACCGCATTGCCAAACGGCTTAGCCGGGTTGGAATCGCCTCGCGCCGCGAAGCGGAACGCATGATTCTGGCCGGGCGTGTTGCGGTCAATGGCACAGTTGTGGATACCCCGGCCATCACCTTGGGTCCGGGCGACACACTGTCGGTTGATGGTGTGCCTGTGCCCGAACCAGAGCGCCCCCGATTATGGATGTATCACAAACCCGTGGGTCTGGTGACAACCACGCGCGATGAAAAAGGCCGCCCCACGGTGTTCGATACTCTGCCCCCCGATTTGCCCCGCGTCATGAGTATTGGGCGCCTTGACCTAAATTCCGAGGGGCTGTTGCTATTGACCAATGATGGGGGGCTAAAACGGCGCTTGGAATTGCCGCGCACCGGGTGGGTGCGAAAATACCGCGTGCGCGTGAACGGCACCCCAAAAGATGCCGATTTTGCACCGCTGCGGCATGGTCTAACGATCGAAGACGACCATTTTCAACCGATAGAGGTGACGCTGGATCGGCAGCAAGGGGCAAATGCCTGGCTAACCATCGCATTACGCGAAGGCAAAAATCGCGAAATCCGGCGTGCATTGGCCGAAATCGGGTTGGCAGTAAACCGGTTGATCCGCATTTCATTTGGTCCCTTTGCGCTTGGGCCATTGCCGTCCGGTAAGGTGCGGGAAATCAAACCCCGCATTTTGCGCGATCAACTTGGCCTTGACGATCCCACCATGGGTCATGCAAAGGCCAAAAAATCAACGCCTAGGGGGGGCTCTGATTCTCAGGGTCCGAAGAAGACGCGTGCGCGGTCTGGGGGCCCGCGGTTGCGGCCCCGGCCTTCGGGGTCGTCACGTTAATACTATAACGTTCGAACAGTTTGGCCTGTGCCATAAAAACCAGGAACAAGAACAGGGGAAACCCAAACGTTTCAAACGCCACCCAAAATTCTGTAGATTGGGTGCGCCAAACGATTTCATTCGCCACGGCCATCATGGCAAAGGCCATCGTCAAACGGCGGGTTAATTTCATCCATCCCGCGTCGGCCATGGGCAACAAATCCCCCATCAGGGCCTTTAGCCACGAACGCCCAAACATCAACCCGATCCCCAACACCACGGCAAAGGCCCCATAAACCAGCGTGGTTTTAATTTTGAAAAATCTTTCATCATTAAACAACACCGTCAACGCGCCAAAAAACACAACCAAAACGGCGGTGAAAATCTGCATACGGGATAGTTTGCCGGTGAGCCGCCATAAAATCGCGGTGCTTGCCAACAAAATTGGAACAAAAGCTGCCGTAATAATGATAAATCCGTCGTAATTTACCCCGCCCAAGGCAATCGTGTGATCCTGAAACCGGGTGTAAGCCAAAAAAAATAACAGCACAGGCCCAAGTTCCAACGCCAGTTTTAATCCAGGATGGATTGGTTTTTCTGTCAAAATGCCCCCGTTTTTTAGATTTACATCAAAGTTTTGCACCAACATATCCTATCCCCCGATTCAGGGCGATGGGATTTATGCGTGTGGTGCATTGTAAAACATCACGTTTCGGCCACCCCAACCAAGGCGTCGGCGAATTCTTGCGGATCAAAGGGTTGTAAATCATCAATGCCTTCACCAACACCGATGGCATGAATTGGCAACCCGAAACGATCCGCCAATGCCACCAAAACCCCACCTTTCGCAGTGCCGTCCAGTTTTGTCATTACCAACCCCGTCACATCGGCCATTTTTTGAAACATTTCAACCTGGGTGATGGCATTCTGCCCCGTGGTCGCATCCAAAACCAATACGATGTTGTGGGGGGCGTTTGGGTCTTTTTTGCGGATCGCGCGCACGATTTTCGCCAACTCTTCCATCAAATCGGATCGGTTTTGTAACCGCCCCGCCGTATCGATCATCAACAAATCCGCACCGCTATCCTGTGCCTTTTCCATGGCGTCAAAGGCCAAGGCGGCAGGATCGGACCCTGGCGCCGCCGTTAGCACCGGCACACCCGCACGATCAGCCCAAATGCGCAACTGTTCGACCGCAGCCGCACGAAACGTATCGCCCGCCGCGATCGTAACCGATTTCCCCGCCTGGGTCAGTTGATGCGCCAATTTTCCGATCGTTGTTGTTTTCCCCGATCCGTTGACGCCAACCATCAAAATCACTTGCGGGCGCTGTGGGTAAAGCGGCAGGGGCCGTGCCACCGGGGCCATCACCTGCGCAATGTCTTGCGCCAACATTGCTTTGACATCC
>CALFSY010000070.1 GCA_937916365.1 uncultured Jannaschia sp.
TGTAGATCCCGCGTGGTGGATGACATCACCCGAACATCAACCCGAACTTTTGTTGTACCCCCCACACGATTGAAACTTTGATCCACCAAAACACGTAAAATTTTTGATTGTGTGCCCAATGGCATATCGGCCACTTCATCGAAATAAATCACTCCGCCATGGGCTTGTTCAAACAATCCCTGTTCCACACCACGCCCGGGTGTTTCACGACCAAACAACACGTTTTCCATATGGTCGGGGTGAATAGCGGCCGAATTAACCGTGACAAATGGGCCGTCGGCGCGGTTTGATTGACTGTGGATATAACGCGCCGCGATCTCTTTGCCCACACCCGCCGCCCCTGTTAGCATGATGCGGCCGTTCGATTTGGTCACTTTGTCAAGCTGACCTTTCATTGTGCGAAACGCCACGCCACCGCCGATCATGTCGACATTTTTACTGTCCTGCCGCCTAAGGGCAGAATTTTCCCGCCTTAAGCGCGAGGTTTCCATTGCACGGCGAATAACGACCATAAGCTGGTCGATATTAAAGGGCTTTTCAATGTAATCGTATGCGCCTTGTTTTATCGCCGCCACGGCAATTTCCAGGTTTCCGTGACCCGAAATGATAACAACGGGCACCTGGGGATTATCGCGTTTTACATGGCCCAGGATGTCAATCCCGTCCATGTGTGAATCCTTTAACCAAATATCAAGAATCATAAGCCCCGGCGCCGCTTTGTTCAGCTCGGCCATACATTCCTCAGAGGTGGCGGCAATACGGGTTGAAAACCCTTCGTCCTGCAAAATATCAGAGATCAGTTCACGAATATCGCGTTCATCATCGACGACTAGAATGTCGTTCATTTTTTGGTTTCCTTTGGCAAAATCGGCAACGTGATCCGCGCCATGGCCCCGGCATGGGTGGTGTTTCCGAATGGGTCTGCATCCAACAATTCCAGCGTGCCACCATGTTCTTCGACGATTTTTTTAACAATCGGCAGGCCAAGACCGGTGCCTTTGGCGCGGGTCGTTACATAGGGTTCAAACAGTTTCGCCCTATCGGCGGGTAACCCAATACCATTGTCGCAAATGGTAATGACGGCCACATTGTCGTGTTCGTGCGCCACCAATGCACCGCGCAGTTGTGGTATAAATTCATCTGGGGCACCTTTGTCTTGCAAGGTTTCAATCGCTTCGCCGGCGTTTTTCAAAAGGTTGGTAAAGGCCTGCCCAATCATCGTAGCATCAAGATCGGCCATAACGGGTGTTTGAGGAATATCAAACCGAAACGTTATCTGGGGTTGCCCCGCGGATTGAAGCGTGATGGCATCACGAAACAGTTTTACCAAATCTTCGACCCGCCTTTCAGGTTCCGGCATACGAGCAAAGCGTGAAAATTCATCAACAATGCGCCGCAAGTCGTTGGTTTGGCGCACGATAACCTCGGTCATTTGTTCAAGCGACGTTTTGTCAATATCATCCAATTTTTCGGAAAATTTGCGCCTGACCCGTTCCGCCGATAATTGAATTGGCGTTAGTGGGTTTTTAATTTCATGGGCAATTCGGCGGGCCACATCGCCCCATGCCGCCATGCGTTGTGCCACGACCAAATCGGTCACATCGTCAAAGGCAATCACATATCCCTCTAACATATCTTGGGCATTACGGCGCGAGGCCATGCGCACCAAAAGGCTTTCTTGTTTGCCCCGCCGTGTTAGGCGAATTTCATCTTGCACCTGTTTTCCAGATGCTTTTTGCAACTGTTCAAACAATGGGCCAAATTCTGGTATCGCGGTTTGCAGGCTTAACCCATCATCACGTTGTTCGACCAATGCCAAAAGACGGATGGCAGATCGGTTCATAAAATCAATCCGCCCGGCCTCGTTCAAGCCTATAACACCTGCGGTGACCGACCCCAAAACGGAATCAAAAAAACGGCGGCGTTCTTCGGTTGATTGATGTTGTTCGATCAATGCATCGCGTTGACCTTTTAACTGTTGTGTCATTTGGTTGAACAGTTGGCCTAGCGTGGCAATTTCATCATCGCCC